>JAJKIB010000550.1 GCA_021154745.1 Mycobacterium sp. | reverse complement strand
GTGCGGACTGCCCAGCCTGCACACCGGGGTGTGGGACCCGTTCCTGGCCGCCTGCGAGGAGACCGACACCGTCATCTGCCTGCACACCGGCTCCGCGCAGTGGGCGCCGATCCCCGCCCCGGACACCCCATTCGAAACCATCACCACGCTGTTCCCCGTGAATGCCCTTGTCGCATGCGCGGATTGGCTGTGGTCGGGCATCCCGGTTCGCTTCCCGAAGCTTAATATCACGCTCGACGAAGGCGGCCTCGGCTGGGTGGCGATGCTCGCCGACCGGGCCGACTTCGTCCTCGCCCACTCCGCGTCGGGCGCCGAAGGCGGCTCCTGGAAGGGCGACCTCCTGCCGAGCGAGGTACTGCGGCGCAACTTCTGGTTCTGCTCGATCGACGACCCTTCGGCGTTCGGCGCCCTCGACGCGATCGGCGCTGAGCGCATCCTCATCGAGAGCGACTACCCCCACGCCGACTCGACGTGGCCCGACACCCAACATGTCGTCGCGCGCAACGTCGTGAAGCTCTCGGCAGAAGACGCGGCCCGCATCACCCACCGCAACGCCGCAGAGCTGTTCCGCCACCCGCTGCCTGACAAGGAATGGCTGACATGCTCGACCTATTGATCCGCGACGCGTCGATCGTCGACGGCACCGGCGCACCCGCACGTCACGGTGACGTCGGTGTACGCGACGGACGGATCGTCGCAGTCGGCGATGTCGACGAGCTGGTAACGAAAACCGTTGATGCCGAAGGGCAGACGCTCACGCCAGGGTTTGTTGACCTGCACACGCACTACGACGCGCAGCTGTTCTGGGATCCGGCCGCGAGCCCGTCCGTGCAGCACGGCGTCACCACGGTTTTCGGCGGCAACTGCGGCTTCACGCTCGCACCCGCGGGTCCGGACCAACAGGACTACCTCACCCGGATGTTGGCACGGGTCGAGGGCATGCCGCTCGAAGCACTGCGCGCCGGCCTCGACTGGCAATGGTCGTCGTTCGGCGAGTGGCTGGCCCGCCTCGACGGGCGAACAGCCGTCAATGCCGGTTTCCTGGTTGGGCATTCAGCGATTCGGCTCGCAGCGATGGGCGACGACGCGGTCGGCGGCGAGGCGTCCCCGGAGCAGACCGAAAAGATGGCCGCTCTGCTCGGTGCTGCGCTGGCGGACGGGGCGATGGGGATGTCGACATCGCAGTCGCACACCCACCACGACGGCTCGGGACAGCCGGTGCCGTCGCGCAGCGCATCAAGGGAGGAGCTGCTGGCGCTCGCCGCCGCGGTTCGCGACCATCCCGGCACCCAGCTCGAGGCGATCATCCCCGGCTGCCTGTCGGGCTTCACCGACGACGACATCGCGCTGCTGACCGACATGTCGAGGGCCGCCGACCGGCCGCTGAACTGGAACGTACTGGGCGTCTCGGCGAGCAAGCCCGAACGCCACGAAAAGCAACTGCGCGCAGGGCAAGTCGCGGCCGAGCGCGGCGGCCGCATCATCGCTCTCACCCTGCCGCACTCCACGAAGATCCGGCTGTCGTTCCTGACCGGTTTCGTGCTCGACGGGCTGCCGGGCTGGCGCGAGACGATGCACTTGCCGGTGGCCGAGCGGCTGCGGGCTCTTGCGGATCCCGAGGTGCGCCGTCGCCTCAACGGCGGTGCCCACTCGGAGGAGGCGGGAATCCTTCGTGGGCTTGCGAATTGGGAGCGGCTGATCATCGTCGAAACGTTCGCCCCCGAGAACGACGAGGCCGCAGGCCGCACGGTTGGCGAGGTCGCGGCCGCCCGCGGGAAAGAAGCATTCGACACGCTGCTGGACATCGTGATCGCCGACGAGCTGCGCACGGGGCTGTCACCGCGGCCGTTCGGCGACGATGAAGCGGACTGGAAGGCGCGCGCCGAGGTGTGGCGCAACCGCGATGCGGTGATCGGAGGCTCGGACGCCGGCGCGCATCTGGACATGATGTGCGGCGCGATCTACACGACGTCGTTGCTCGGCCATGGCGTGCGCGAGCATCAGGTGGTGACGCTGGAGGAGGCGGTCCGGCTGATCACCGAGGTGCCGGCGCGGCTGTACGGATTGAAGGAACGCGGCAGGATCGCGCCGGGTTGGTACGCCGACCTGGTGATGTTCGACCCGGCGACGGTCGACCACGGCCCGGAGCGCACACGCTACGACTTGCCCGCTGGCGCACCGCGTTTGGTCGCCGACGCACACGGAATCACGTCGGTGTGGGTGGGCGGTGTCGAGGTGTGCCACGACGGCGCGGCGACGGGTGCGATGCCCGGCACGGTGTTGCGATCCGGCCGAGACACCGAGACGGTGACGGCGTCATGACCAACCGGGCGCCGCTGGAGGAGTTCGATCCTGCCAAGTTGCACGACGGACTGCTGATGGCCGTGGAGAACGTACACGAGAAGCTGCGCGTGGCACGGGAAAAGCATCGAGTGATGGTCGGCAACCCGGTCATCCAGACCCCGGCCCAGAACCTCGACATGGCGGGGGTGACGGTGCTCGGCTACGACGAGTGCCAGACGGTGCTCACGGACTCCGACAGGTTCTCGTCGTCGATCTACGAGAACATCATGGGCCCGGTCATGGGCAAGACCCTGCTCGAACAGGAAGGAGACGAGCACCGCGCGAGCCGGGCACTGGTGTCGCCGTTGTTCCGGGCGAAGCTGCTGGAGCGGTGGCGCACGGAGCTGGTCGAGGTGGTGGTGCATGAGCTGATCGACCGGTTCGCATCGCGAGGTAAAGCAGATCTGGCGCGCGAGTTCACGTTTGCGTTCCCGGTGCAGGTGATCGCCAGGCTGATGGGGCTGCCCCGAGAGGACTACATACGGTTCCAGCAGCTGTCCATCGAGCTGCTCAGCGTGGTCTACAACTGGGACATCGGGATGGCCGCATCGGCAACGTTGAAGGAGTACTTCGGCGAGATCCTCGCGGAACGGCGACGGGATCCGCAGGACGACTTGATCAGCACGCTGGCGGAGTCGGAGATCGACGGGGAGCGGCTGAGCGACGAGGAGATCTTCGCGTTTCTGCTCTTGATCCTGCCGGCGGGGGTGGAGACGACCTACCGCGCGTCGGGAAACCTGTTGGTGGCCATGCTGACTGAGCCCTCTCTGCTGGAGACTGTGCGGACAGATCGGGCCATGCTGCGTGGGTCGATCGAAGAGGCGTTGCGGTGGGAGCCGCCGATCAGCACGGTCGTGCGGGTCGCGAAGAAAGACTGTGAGTTGGGCGGCATAAAGATTCCGAAGGGCACGAATCTCAGTGTCAGTGTGGCGGCGGCCAACCGGGATCCGGCGCATTACCCGGATCCGGATCGGTTCGATCCGACGCGAAAGAACTTCGCGCACCTGACATTCGGCGCGGGCCCGCATGTGTGCTTGGGGATGCCGCTGGCCCGGATGGAGACGACGGTGGCGATCAACGCGCTGCTCGACCGACTGCACGACCTGCGTCTGGACCCGGCGGCGCCGGCGCCGGTGATCAAAGGGGTGGCGTTCCGCTCGCCAGCGGCGCTGCCGGTGAAGTTCACACCCGCGTAAGCGACGACGACCGATCTGTTACGTGCTACGCCGCCCGCCAAAGCCGTCAACAATGAGATCCCTGATCTCAGCGAGCTGTTCATCGGCTGCACGGAAATTGGCGCGGGTCTCGTGTCGGTGGTCCGTCAGGTCCTTCCGGAGTGCTGAGAACTCTGCGCGCGTGTCCGCCTGGTGCGCCGCGACCTTCTGGCCGAGCGCATTGATCGCCTCACGGTTGGCGTTGGTCGTGACCGCGACGTCGCCGAGCCGCTGATCCATACCGTCGACTCGATTGTTGAGTCCGTCGACTCGTTGACCCAGCGCTCCGACCGCGGCTAACACAGCCCGGTAGTCGGCCCGATCGGCCTCCAAGGCCGCAACGCGGGCTTCAAGATCGGCAAGCGAAGTCACAAGCCGATCCTATCTTTGACCACCGGCCTGGCGGATCGGCAAATTTCGCAGCCTGGGGATGCCCTGCTCGACCAACTGCCGGAACTGCATCTGGACCCGTCCGGTCGGGGGGTTGATGCGTGTGTAAGCGCGCCTAAAATAGAGGGCTGATGGAACGGCTCAGTGGGCTGGACGCCGCTTTCCTCTACGCCGAATCGTCGAACGTGCCACTGCATGTGTGCTCGGTCGTCGAGTTGGACACGTCCACAATTCCCGGTGGCTACACCTTTGATCGATTCCATGACGATCTGGCGTCGAGGATCAAGGGGCTGCCGGAGTTCCGGGCAAAACTCGCCGACAGCCGGCTGAATCTGGACCACCCAGTGTGGGTCGAGGACAAAGACTTCGACGTGTCTAATCATCTGCACCGCATCGCCCTGCCGTCGCCGGGAGGGCGCAGGGAACTGGCCGACGTTTGCGGGCGTATCGCGTCGGAGAGGGTTGATCGAAGCAAGCCGGTGTGGGAGATGTGGGTGGTCGAGGGCGTCGCCGACTGGGATGCACACGAAGGCGGCCCGCTTGTGCTGATGATCAAGGTCCACCACGCCGCGGCGGACGGCGTGACGGCTGCGAACCTGCTCAACCAGCTGTGCAGCGCGGAACCTGACTCTCCGCCTCCTGATCCGGTGGACGGGCCCGGCGACGCCACGCAGTTCGAAATCGCCGCAGGGGGACTGGTGCGGTTTCTCACCCGTCCGGTGCAGCTCGTCAAGGTGGTGCCCGCGACTGCGTCGACGATCGTCGATACCGTGATCCGTGCGCGCAGCGGCGCGGCGATGGCCGCACCGTTCACCGCGCCGTCGACGCCGTTCAACGCGCAGGTCACCGCCGAGCGGAGCATTGCCTTTGCGCAGTTGGACTTCGAGGACGTCAAACGGGTGAAGAACCGGTTCGACGTCAAGGTCAACGACGTGGTGATGGCGCTGTGCGCCGGTGCGCTTCGCGAGTTCCTGCGTGATCGGGCAGAGCTGCCCGACAAACCGCTGGTGGCAGTGGTGCCGATGTCGGTGCACGACAAGTGCGATCGGCAGGGCCGCAATCAGGTGTCGGGAATGTTCTGCAACCTGCAAACCGCCATCGAGGATCCGGGCGAACGGCTGCGGGCCATCGCCGAAGCGGATTCACGTGCAAAGGAACACAGTCGAGCGATCAATCCGACGCTGGTGCTCGACTGGACACAAGTCGCAGTCCGGGCGGCGTTCGGTCTCGTCTTGGGGCTGATGGGTCATACCCCGCTGACTCATACCCCGATCCACAACGTGATCATCTCGAATGTGGCCGGGCCGCAGCACAAGCTGTATGGCATGGGCGCCGAAGTCAAGGCGGTGTATCCACTCGGCCCGATCTTTCATGGTTCGGGACTGAACATCACGGTGATGTCGCTCAGCGGCAAGCTCAACGTGGGCATCATCTCGTGCCGACGACTGGTGGACGACTTGTGGGGACTGGCCGACCGCTTCGAAATCGAGCTAGATGCCCTGCTCAACTGCCGAACCCCGGCTCGCGTCTGAGCGAGTCTCCGGATTGGTATGCCGACGCAGCTGCCAGGCAAGCGGGATGGTGATCGCGAGCGTCACCGCGAACAACCCCGCCATCGAGCCGGTGAACAGTGGCCATCGCAACACCACGTCCATCGCGATCGCCATCACCACCACGTGCAGCAGGAAGATTTCGTAGGAGATCTCGCCCAGCCTGACCATCGGCCGGCTGCTCAGCACGCGCGCGTACCCGCCGCGGCCGCCGAGCGCCAACGGCGCCACCACGAGCGTGGCTATGATCGCATAGAGAACGGTCTTGGTCACTGGCTCCCACAGCCTCTCCGGAGCCAAGAAGACGTCACCGGCGATCGGAGTTGACGCGATCAGGTACGTGACCAGTGCCAGCGGAATCACCGCCCACGCATGACACCGCAGGCCCATTGCCTGAAGCACCGCCAACATCATCCCGCCGACGAAATATGCCAGATGGGCGGGCAGCCACATGCCGGCCGAGTTCGGCAACCAGTCGGTGGTGTGCAGCACCGTCAACCAGATCGGACTGACCATGGCCAGCGCGGCAAGCCCGGTCAGCAGCGGACCGGGTCGCCAGCGCCGATCGCAGACCACCACCAGCAGGAAGTAGGCCAGCAGCGGCAACGCCGCATAGAACGCCGCTTCCACCGCCAGGCTCCACATCTGCGAAAGACCCTGATGTGCGAACGTCGACAGGTAGTCGTCGGTGTAGATCTGCGTGAGGGTGAGGTATCGAAGCAACCCCAGCCACGTCTGGCCGGGATTCGGGCCCGGCGTAAAGAACCGGTACACGACAAAGACGACCAACACGGTCACGACGTAGGCCGGCATGACGCGCCGAAGCCGGCGCCACGCGTAGCGATCCAGCCTCGGCGGCGCGGTCCCGGATGCGGCTGCCCTCACCCATGGACCGAACAAGAGAAAGCCGGACAACACGAAGAAGATCGGTACGCCGATCTCCAGGCGCGCATAGACCAGCCCGATATAGCCGTGGGTCAGCTTGCCAGTGGCAAACGCCGCGTGGGTGCCCACCACGAAGAGGACTGCCACCGCGCGTAGCCCGGTCAGCGCGTCGACTCGATTCGCCGGCGACGACGGGGTGTGCGTCGGTAGATCGCCGCCCCATCCGGTGCGGCTTCCACGCACCGGGCTGGCTAGCACTTCACCGAGTCTAGCTAAGTACTTCCTGAGGAATTCTCATGAAGGCGCCGGACCGCACGGTTGGCGGCCGATCCGGCTATCGTCGCGACATGAAGCGAGATGTGGGCGCAGAGCTCGAACTCGAGATCACCGCGCCGACGACGTTGGAGTTCCAGATTGCCGTCGCGCCGCATCCCAATACTGAGGTGTCCGAGTCGTTGTCCTTCGTCTTGGACGGAAACCCCGTTTGGCCCAATGAGATCAGCGGCGTTCACGGCAACCGGATCCATAAGCTGGACGTTGCGGTTGGCAAAAACCTGACGGTCGACTACGCCGCGACGATCGTCGGCAGGACGGACCCGGCGCCAGTCACCGAGTATGACCTGTCTATGTACCTGCGACCGAGCCGCTACGCCGAAGCCGACAAGTTCTTTGGTTTCGCCGCAACCGAATTCGGCAGTTACGCCGATTCGGCGACTCTGTTGGCAAAGGTGTCCTCGTGGGTGGGTACCCGATTGAACTACGTGCCGGGCTCCAGCGACCCGATCGACGGAGCGGTGGACACCTTGCTCGCCGGTGCAGGAGTATGCCGTGACTTCGCGCACCTGGTGGTGGCGATGCTGCGGGCCGTCAACGTGCCGGCCCGCGTCGTGTCTGTCTACGCGCCGGGCCTGTACCCGATGGACTTCCATGCCGTCGCCGAGGCGTTCGTCGATGGGCACTGGCAGGTGGTCGACGGCACGCTGCTGGCGCCGCGGCAGACGTTAGTGCGCATCGCCACCGGTCGCGATGCCGCCGACATCGCGTTTCTCGACAACCACGGCGGTGCCATCAACCTGAACAAGTTGGTGGTGACGGCGGTCGTGGACGGCGATCTGCCCAGGGACTCGATCGACCAGTTGGTGTCGATCGGCTGAGACACGCTGCTCAGCCTTGAACAGCGTCGAACCCACCGCGCCGACCATGATCCCAAAGAGGAACAGTGTGCCGGTGGACCACGTGACGTGGTAACCGAACACGGCCGGCGGGTGGGCCGTCCCTGCAAAGCTCGGCGCGCCGACAATCGTGACGAGCGCGGCGGCGAGCAAGAGGATCGATCCAACGATGACGACTATGTCGACGCCTCTGATGCTTGCAGACCCCCAGTACACGCCTGTTTCCAAGCGGTGTCAACGCTGTGGACGACTGGCGTTAACATACGTTGTGGGGATTTCGCAGGAGGACGGGCCGGTCAGCCGGTCGGTGATATTGCAGTGCGCGCTCAAGCTCGTCGATCGTGACGGTGTCGACGGTTTGTCGATGCGGCGCCTCAGCGACGAGGTCGGCCGGGATCCGACGGTGATCTATCGGCACGTGCCGAACAAGGCGGCCCTTCTGGACGGTGTGGCAGAGATTGTTATCGGGCAATTGCGGGTGGATACCGCCGATCCGGACTGGGCGGCGCAGCTTCGCGCCGTTTCACATGACTTCCGTCGGCTGGCCCTGGCGCACCCAAACGTGGTGCCGCTGTTGGTGACTCGGCCGCTGGCCACGCCGCTGGGCCGACGGCCACCCGGGATGCTGCGGCCCTTGGAGGATGTGATTGCACTTCTCACATCGGCGGGCTTCACCGGCGTCGACGCCCTGCATGTGTACCGGGTGCTGTTCGGCTATCTGTACGGCCACATCCTCACCGAGTTGCAGGAGGTCGTGGAACGACCCGAGGAAACCGATGACGTCCTGCGCCTCGGCCTGCACCGGCTGACGATCACCGAGTTCCCCAACGTGCGTGCGCTGGCGTCGGCGTTGGGCTCTTACGACGGTGCCGCGGAACTCGACCGCGGCCTCGACCTGCTGCTGATCGGCCTCGGAGCCACCCTGCCGGCCCCGACGCCGGCGCTATGACGATCCCCGGAGGGCACATGCCTCAACTCAACCTCGGTGTTATCTGCCGGAGCCGCAAGGAAAACGAGCACCGGCTGCCGATCCATCCACATCACTTCGATCGAATCGATGACGACCTTCGCACCAACATCTATCTCGAACATGGATATGGTGCGGACTTCGGCGTCTCCGATGCGCAGCTGTCGTGTCTGGTTGGCGGAATGCGCTCACGCGAGCAGTTGGTTGACGAGTGCGATGTCATTGTGCTGATGAAGCCGGACGCTCGGGATCTGGCCGAACTCCGCCCCGGCCAGGTGCTGTGGGGATGGCCGCACTGCGTCCAAGACCGGGAGCTGACACAGCAGGCCATCGACCGTCGACAGACGCTGATCGCCTTCGAATCGATGAACCTGTGGAGTGAACACGGTTCGTTCAAATTGCATGTGTTCCATAAGAACAACGAGTTGGCGGGCTACTGCTCGGTGTTGCACGCGATGCAGATCATCGGATCGTCGGGTACATACGGTCGTCGGCTGCGGGCGGCGGTTATCGGCTTCGGAGCGACGGCGCGAGGCGCCGTGACAGCACTGAATGCACACGGGATACATGACATCGACATCCTCACCAACCGCGGCGTGGCGGAAGTCGCATCGCCGATTCATTCGGCCCGGATCGTGCATTTCGTTCACGACGCGAACCCCGCAGGCGGGTCGCCGGTGAGCTTCGCGCTTACCCAAGACGGCAGAATGCCGTTGGCCGGTTACCTTGCCGAGCACGACATCGTCGTCAACTGCGTGTTGCAGGACACCGACGCACCTTTGATCTTTCTGAACGACGACGACCTCGACACTTTTCGTCCGGGTAGCCTCATTGTCGACGTATCGTGTGATGTGGCAATGGGTTTCAGCTGGGCCCATCCCACATCGTTCGAGCAGCCGACGTTTGTCGTCGGCGACAACATCACCTATTACGCGGTCGACCACAGCCCGTCCTATCTGTGGAACTCCGCGACCTGGGAGATCAGTGAGGCGCTCGTTCCGTATTTGCGGACGGTGCTTGCCGGGCGGGAAGCATGGGAGGCCGATCAGACGGTGCGCCGAGCGATCGAGATCCTCGACGGGGTGGTCAGAAATCCGACCATCTTGCGCTTTCAGGACCGGCGTGCGGCATACCCACATGTCCGTCGGGAAACGGGCGATCGGGAATCGGCGTAGCGTCATCGGTGTCGGGCAGCTCGGCTGCGAGCAAACAAGCTCGACTGAAAAGGACAATTCGATGGCCTCGCCCGCAAAGTTCCGTACCCCCTACGAGATTCGTATTCAGCTCGTCGCCGACACCATCAAGGCTCACTCCAAGCTGGACAACGACGCCGCGGGCCGGCTCGCCGTGCACGTCTTGCATGCACTGAACTCGATTCCCGAGAAGATGCGCTGAGCCGCCAAGTCCCCTGCTGATGGGTCGCATCAGCCGTCGGTGACACGCGCCCCGCTTGAGACTGCGTAAAACACCGGCTCCGTCAAAACGGGGAACTACTCTGTAGGCATGTCGGAGGGGCGGCCGACGGGGGCAACGGTCATGAAGATGGCGTGGTGCTGCCTGCTGGCCGGAGTGGTGGCGGCGGGCCTGATGTTCCCGGTCGCAGGAGGCATCGGGCTGTTGTCCAACCGCGCCTCCGACATCGTCGCCAACGGCTCGGCGCAGCTCCTCTCGGGTGACGTCCCGCAGGTGACGACGATGGTCGACGCGGCCGGGAACCCGATCGCGTGGATATATTCGCAGCGCCGGTTCGAGGTGCGCACCGATCAGATCGCCAACACGATGAAGCTGGCGATCGTGTCGATCGAGGACAAGCGGTTCGCCGAGCACAACGGCGTGGACTGGCAGGGCACGCTGACCGGTCTGTCCGGCTACCTCTCGGGCAACCTCGACACCCGCGGCGGCTCGACGATCGAGCAGCAGTACGTCAAGAACTATCAACTGCTGGTGTCCGCGCAGAGCGACGCTGAGCGGCGGGCGGCCGTGGAAATCACCCCGGCGCGCAAGCTGCGCGAGATCCGGATGGCCCTGACGCTGGACAAGACGTTCACCAAGGCGGAGATCCTGACCCGCTACCTGAACCTGTTGTCGTTCGGCAACAACGCCTTCGGCATCCAGGACGCCGCCCAGACGTACTTCGGCATCGACGCGTCGCAGCTGAACTGGCAGCAGGCGGCGCTGTTGGCCGGCTTGGTGCAGTCGGAGAGCTCGCTGAATCCCTACACCAACCCCGAGGGCGCCCTGGCCCGTCGAAACGTGGTGCTGGACACCATGATCAAGAACCTGCCCGAGTATGTCGGTGAGCTGCGCGCGGCGAAGGCCCAGCCGCTCGGCATCCTGCCGCAGCCCAATGAGTTGCCGGGTGGCTGCATCGCCGCCGGCGACCGCGCGTTCTTCTGTGACTATGTGCTGGACTTCCTCGCGCGGGCCGGCATCAACAAGGACCAAGTTGCACGCGGCGGTTATCTGATTCGCACGACGCTGGATCCGACGGTGCAGGCGTCGGTCAAGCAGGCGATCGACAAGGTGGCCAGTCCGACGTTGGACGGGGTCGCCAGCGTGATGAGCGTGATCAAGCCCGGCAAGGACAGCCATCAGGTGATGGCGATGGGCGCCAACCGGACGTATGGATTCAACAGCGACGCCAACGAGTCGGTGCAGCCGCTGCCGTTCTCGCTCGTCGGTGACGGGGCCGGCTCGATCTACAAGATCTTCACCACTGCGGCGGCGCTGGACATGGGCATGGGCATCAACGCTCAACTGACGGTGCCGGGCTCGTTCCAAGCCAAGGGCCTGGGCAGTAGCGATACGCCCGGCTGTCCCACAGAAACCTGGTGCGTGAAGAACGCCGGCAACTACCGCGGTTCGATGAATGTCACCGACGCGTTGGCCACCTCACCAAACACGGCCTTTGCCAAGCTGATTCAACAGGTTGGCGTTGCGCGTGCGGTCGACATGGCCGTCCGGCTGGGAATGCGCTCGTACGCGACGCCGGCGACGGCACGGGCGTACGACCCGGACAGCAACGAAAGCCTGGCCGACTTCATCAAGCGACAGAACATCGGCTCGTTCACTCTGGGCCCGTTCCAGCTCAACGCGCTCGAGTTGGCCAATGTGGCGGCGACCCTGGCCTCCGGCGGGACGTGGTGCCCGCCGACCCCGATCGACAAGATCTTCGACCGCAACGGCAAGGAGGTGTCGTACACCATCGAGCCGTGCGACCAGGCGGTGCCGGAGGGACTGGCGAACACGTTCGCGAACGCGCTGAGCAAGGATGACCAGAGCGGCGGCACCGCGTCGGGCGCGGCAGCGTCGGTGGGCTGGGACCTGCCGATGTCAGGCAAGACCGGCACCACTGAGTCGCATCGGTCGTCGGGCTTCGTGGGCTTCACCAACCGCTATGCCGCGGCGAACTACATCTTCGCCGACTCCAGCAATCCGTCCGGCATCTGTTCCTTCCCTCTGCGTGCGTGCGGCAGCGGTGATCTGTACGGCGGCAACGAGCCGGCCCGCACGTGGTTTGAGGCGATGAAGCCGATTGCCCTTAATTTCGGTGAGCTGCATCTGCCGCCGACCGATCCGCGTTATGTCGAGGGCGCGCCGGGCGGACGGGTGCCCAGTGTGTCGGGGCTGAAATTGGATGCGGCGCGTCAGCGCCTCAAGGAAGCCGGCTTCCAGGTCGCCGACCAACCGACATCGGTGAACAGCTCGTCGTCGTATGGGACCGTGGTCGGCACGACGCCGAGCGGTCAGACCTTCCCGGGGTCGATCATCACGATCAACATCAGCAACGGGATTCCACCGGCACCACCGCCGCCACCTCCGGACGAGCGTCCGCCGGGCTTACCTCCGGAGGTAGGTACGACGGTTGTGGAGATTCCAGGGCTGCCGCCGATCACCGTGCCAATTCTCGGACCGCCACCGCCGGCCGAACCACCACCACCACCGCCGCCACCACCCGGCTAGGCGACGGATGATACGGCGCAGCTGCCGCGATCGGCTTTCACCGGGCCAGCGGTCGTCGGCCGCATGTCGAAGTCGAAGATCGCGGTGGGCAAATACAGCGAGCAGCATGCGTTGGGGATGTCGACGACACCGCTGACCCGGCCCTCGATCGGCGCGGCGCCGAGCAACAGATAAGCCTGTGCACCGGAGTAGCCGAACTTCTGCAGGTATGCGACGGCGTTGAGACACGCATTGCGATACGCCATCGTTGCGTCGTTGTACAGCTGTGTGTCCGTGCCGTGGTCAACACCGATACCGATGAAGGTCAGGAACTCGGAGTAGCGCGGCTCCACGTTTCCGGGCATCAGGATCGGGTTTGTCGTAACCCCGTAGGTCTCCATGCCGCCCTTGATCAAGTCGATGTAGAAGTCTATGAAGCCGCCCATCTCGATGGCACCGCAGAATGTGATTTCGCCGTCACCCTGGCTGAAATGCAGGTCCCCGCCGGAGAATAGGGCACCGGGCACATGGACAGGGTAGAAGACCCGCGAGCCACGGGTGAAGTTCTTGATGTCGTGGTTGCCGCCGTTCTCCCTGGCGGGAACGGTGCGGGCGCCGTCGCGGCCGATCGCGGCCAGCACGTCACCGGTTGCCGTGCCGGCCAACACATTTTCCTCCAAAGGTGGCAGCGCGAGCGGCGGCACACGTTCTGGATCGGTGTCGATCAGCGCCTGCTCGCGGGAGTTCCAGCGCGCCAACAACTCTGGCGACGGCGCTGTGCCGAAGAGCCCCGGGTGCGTGATGCCGGTGAACTCGATACCGGGAAGATGCCGGGAGGTGCACTTCTGACCGGCGAAATCCCAAATCGCTTTGTATGCATCGGGGAATTGGTCGGTGAGGAAGCCGCCCCCGTTTGCTTTCGCAAAAATCCCGGTATAGCCCCAGCCCTGACCTGGAGCATCTCCGACCTCTTGCGGCACCGGACCGAGGTCAAGGATGTCGACGACGAGCAAATCGCCCGGTTCGGCGCCCTCGACGTAGAGCGGGCCGGACAACATGTGTGCGTGCGTCAGGTCCACATCTCGGACGTCGTTCGCAGAGTCGTTGTTGCCGATCTGGCCGTCGGTCCATTCCCGACATTCGACCCGAACATGTTGTCCCGGACGGATATTGGCTGCCGGTGGAATGTCGGGGTGCCAGCGATTGTGACCGGGCACGGCTTGGTCGCGCATCGAGCGGGCCTGGTCAACGGAAAAGACGACGTCGGGCATGGAACCTCCAGCTTCAGGGACGGGGCAGACGGGCGTGTCGCGGGTCGGTCGTGATCCGGGTGGCTCGTCGCGAACGTCCGGGCACCGCCGAGACAATCTGCGGGGCGTCGGCACTTCGTTCGCTCACGTCGACTGCTCGGCGCAGATCCGCGTCGAGTGCACGCAATGCAGGCGACCCGAACACGCGCCGGGCGGTCCCGCCGCAGTCGGGGCAGAGAGCCTCCGCCCCGGCCTCGGCCATCGGACGCACTACGTCGAAACCGCCGCACCGGCCGCAGAGAAAACCGTATGTTGGCAACGCACCTCCGCACGGACTGTCCTATAAGAGCTATTGCGGCGCTGCAAGCACTGTCGGTCATCGTAGCGACGAAGCCGTCAGAGCGGGGGCTGAGCGGCGGCGGCATGCGTTGACGCCGCCCGAAGGGGAGGTGGGTCCGGTGTCGTCGTCAGCCCTCGACCTGCGACCGGATCCAGTCGAGCGTGGCTTGCATGTTCTGCTGCCATTCCGATAGCCGCCGCGCGACGATGCGCGCCTCTTTGTCGGGTTGCGCGGCGATCCCGGGGGTCAGCCCGGAAGGACCTGGGCCCATCCGGCCCCACTGGCGGATCAGCACGCCGTCGCTGGCCGGGTCCACCTCGAACCCCCAGGTAGCGCCCACACCGTCCGGGCCGATGACGTTCCACACCCAGCGGCGCTGGTCTTCGACCTCGACGACCTCACACACTGTCTCCCAGTTGCCGAACGCGTCGTGCTGGCTGCGGCCGCGAAAGCGGGCGCCGACTTGGACGCTGTCGGCCCCGTCGAGCCATTCGACGGATTGCAGCTCCGTCGAGCACCGCGCGGGCAGAGTGATGTCGGTGACGTATTTCCATGCGGTGGCGACATCGCACCGTACACGCTGGGTCACTTCTATGGTGGGCTGATCGCGGTAGCGCACTCTTGCAGCATGCCAAGGATGTGCGGCGGGGCGAGCCGAACGACAGAAAGTAGGTCAAGCGGTGAAGGTCGGCACGATGATCGAGCCCCGGTCGCCGGGCGCAGTGGAGTTCGCCGTTGCCGCCGAGCGGATCGGCGTCGATTCGGTATGGCTGCCCGAGGTATGGGGGTACGACGCGCTCACCGGGCTGGCATACGTGGCGGCCCAGACGTCGACACTGAAGCTCGGAACCTTTGTGGTGCAACTGGGTTCGCGCAGTCCGGCGCTGCTGGCGACCTCCGCGTTGAGCCTGCAGGAACTGTCGGACGGCAGATTTCTATTGGGTGTCGGCACGTCTGGGCCCCGGGTGATGGAGGGCTGGCACGGTGTCCGGTTTCACAAGCCGGTCCAGACGACGAGGGAAACGATCGAGATCGTCCGGATCGTCAGCCGCGGAGATCGGCTCGAGCATCCGGGCGAGATCTATCCGCTTCCGCTGCCGGACAGCAGCGGTGCTGCGCTGAAACCTCAGGTGCGGCCGCGGGAGGTGCCGGTCTATGTGGCGGCGATGGGGCCACAAAACTTGCGACTCACCGGTGAGGCGGCCGACGGCTGGCTTGGCAACGCGTTCATTCCCGAAGCCGCCGAAGTATTTCTGGGTCCCTTGCGCGAAGGCGCGCAGCGCGCTGGACGCACGTTGGCGGATCTTGATCTCGTTGCGCCGGTCGCGGTCGAGATCTACGACGACGAAGCGTCCGCCGATGCCGCGGCGCGACGGCACGCCGACGGCTACGCGTTCACCATCGGAGCGATGGGTGCCAACGGTCGCAACTTCTACAACGACGCGTTCACCCGGCTGGGCTACGGCGAAGAGATCGGCGTCGTCGCCGAGCTGTGGCAAAGCGGGAAGCGAGAAGAAGCCCGCCAAGCGGTGCCGCTCGACCTCGGCCGTCTCACGAATCTCGTTGGTACACCAGCAGGTATCGCAGAGCGGGTGCGTAAGTACCGGGCCGCCGGGATCACGACACTGCTGGCCAAGTTGGAGGGAGATTATCCACACCAGCTTGCGACCCTGGAACGGCTCATCAGCATCGTCGACGATAGCGACCATATGGCGGACATCGCCGACGAGCAGTGACACGATACGAGAAAGTCATGTAACGAGTGGGCCAGCATTATGTTCGATAACCCTTCTGTGCGAAAGGCCATTGCTGCTGCAACTGTGTCGTTTGCGGTCGCGGCCTGCTCGCATAGCAATGCAGCGCAGACGGAAGTAAGCGCGAGGGCACAGGCAACCCCAGTTCCAGTTGCGGCTCCCACACCAACGCCAGTGCCAGTTGCGGCTCCCACCCCAACACAGGCGCCAGTTGCGGCCCCCGCTCCTGAGTTCGCGACGGTCTCCAAGCTGATCAACGATGCGATTGCGGGACATCGGCTGCCTGGCGCTGTGGTGTCGATCGGGCATGGCGGCAAGGTCGTCTTCCAGCAGGCTTATGGCGTACGCAAGCTTTCCGGCGAACCGGGGCTAGACGGATCCCCTGCACCTGCAGAGCCGATGACCGAGGACACGATCTTCGACATGGCGTCGTTGACGAAGCCCCTTGCCACGGCGACCGCCGTCATGCAGCTTTACGAACAAGGCAAGGTTCAGTTCGACGATCCAGTCCAGAACTATTTGCCTGACTTCAACCCGTCGAACGATCCGCAGCGGGCCCAAGTGACGGTGCGCATGTTGTTAACGCACACTTCGGGCGCAACGGGAGACGTCAACCTCGCAGATCCGTGGGGGCTGGCCGGAGCCGATAAAGCAGAAGGCATTCACCGCGCGCTCACCACGCCGCTGGAGTCGGCTCCCGGTCAGGGCTTCCGGTACTCCGACATCAACTTCATTCTGCTGGGCGCGCTGATCGAGGAAGTCACTGGCGAGCCGGAAGACACCTATGTTCAGCGAAATGTGTTTGCGCCGCTTGGTATGCAAGAGACCCGCTATCTTCCCCCCGCCAAAGCATGCGGGCCGCACACGATGAGGGGAGCTGCGATTGCGTGGGATCCTGCGCCACAACGGGTAGCCGCTTGTCCGGCGGGGACATGGAGTGCCGATCTCTTGTCGCGCATCGCCCCGACGGCACGTGACGACGAAAGCAGAGCTGATCCCGGCAAGAATCCCGATCTTGACTTCCTGCTTCGGGGGACTGTGCACGACCCGACAGCGCGACGGATGGGTGGAGTGGCCGGGCATGCCGGTGTGTTCTCAACGGCAAACGATGTCGGCGTCTATGCGCAGGCCCTGCTTGACCGGCTTGCGGGTCACCCCAGCGAGTTTCCGCTGACCCAATCGACCCTGGAGTTGATGACCACTCCTCAGCAGCCCGGACATGCAGACCGCCAACTCCAAGCAGCGAACGATGCCGCCCGCGAAGCCATCGCAAAGACGGCGCCGAAGTATCCGGCGATCAACGGCCAGAATCTGCGCGGCTTTGGCTGGGATATCGATTCCCGCCTTTCGAAGCCGCGCGGCATGGTCTTTCCCATCGGGAGCTTCGGCCACACCGGCTTCACCGGAACCATGCTGTGGCTGGACCCAGGCTCGGATACCTACGTCGTGTTGCTGACGAATGCCATCCATCTGCGAGGCAGCACACCCATCTCGAACCTGCAGGGTGACGTCGCGACGGCGACAGCCCGGGCCTTGGGTCTATAGCGCAAAGCGCAATCGGCCACGAATTCGCCACTCGTCCGGACTCGGTGGCGTGGACGCCCTCGAGCTGGAGTTTTCACCACCCGCGTCCCGGCGGGCCGTTTCCTGGTGGCAGCCCGGATACATTGGCGCCCTGCGCCCAACGATCGATCTTGCTAGCGTCTCCCCGGGGGGTCGTGCCACACAAACAACCGATAGAGGGAAACATTTTGTTGTCTGAATCGACTGTACGTACGACCTTGAAGATCACGGGAGCGGCGGCCGCTGCGCTGGCTTTCTCACTGGCCGGAGCTGCTACGGCGCTGGCAGATGAGGTAGGCGGGGACGCTTCCGGCGGCGGGGACTTCGGTTTTGGTGTCAGTGCCCCGACGCTGCCCCCGCCGCCTCCGCCGCCCGCACTTCCGGCGCCGACGGCTTCAGCGTCCGGAGGGACCGGTGTCGGGCTGGATACGCCCTTCGGTTCAACCGAGGGTGGATTTGGGACCGACTTGGGTGTCGGTCTCCCGACGCTGCCACCGCCGCCTCCGCCGCCCGCACTTCCGGCGCCGACGGCTTCAGCGTCCGGAGGGACCGGTGTCGGGATCGATACGCCTTTGGGTTCAGCCGAGGGTGGATTTGGGACCGACTTGGGTGTCGGTCTCCCGACGCTGCCTCCGCCACCCCCGCCGCCGCCTCTGCCGTCGGCTTCGGGGTCGGCCCAGACAAACCTGGGCTTCGGCTTCTGACACGTGAATCACTCGGCATGGGCCCCGTCCAAAAGGACGGGGCCCATGTCGTTGACGTTCATCGCTCGAAGTGCTGATAGTCGATGGGCGTTCGCCAGTAGCCGCCCCAGCGCCAACCGCGATCGGTGAACGCCCGCACGACCGGGTCTTCCGCGTGCAATAGCCCGGGATCCGTGCGGCTGCGGTCGAGGTATGGCGCGGCGTTCTTGGGCTGGAATGCGCCCGTCCGGTCGATGTATGGGTTGAGCCGCGGGTTGACGTCGATCGCGCGACCGAACGCGTGCTGCGACCAGCGGCCGGTGCCGGGGATGTCCCGGCAGTTGAACGCCGAAGTGTTGTTGTCTTCCATGGACAACTCATCGTCGGCGGCCGGGTAGTTGTCGACCGTGCGGATCTTCTCGATCGGATAAAGCAGTTGAAGTAATTGCTCGAAGGTTTCGATGACCTCCGCCGCCAGGTCTTCGGCCACGATCAGGTCACCGCGGTGAACCTTGCCGTCGAAGCCGAGGTAGTTGACCCACACCCGGCGTAGCTGCCGAGGGTCGATCGGGCAACCTGGCCGCCAGCTCGGGCCGAGGTCTGCGGCGCTGACGGGCTCAACGGTGGTCGTGGCCGGTGGCGGCTTGGCGGCAGACGGTGACGGCGCGGCGATGGACGGTATTGGGGTCGCCGCGGGAGGCGGTGGCGGCGTCGAGCTGCACTGCACGAGAACGGCACCAGCCACTGTCAGCGTGACGATCGGCCACACATCGATCGGCGATGAACGCTTACTGCTGGATCTCATCTGAAAAAACCGCTGCACGAAGCGCTTTCAACGCTAGCGCAGATCTCGCGCCGCGATGGCATGTGCTCGCCAATTCTGGGTAATCCCACCGGGTGGCCATCACTCGACGGCTCGCGAGGCGCGTTGCAATAGCACTTGCCTGGGCCGTCATGTTGCTCGTCGCGTGCACGAATGATCCGGAATCTGTTGGTCAGCCGGCCAGCGGCGGACCACAGACCCTCGCCACCAACCTGGGCGTGCCGTGGGGTATCGCGTTTCTGCCCGACGGCAGCGCGCTGATCGCCGAACGGGACATCGGCACGATCCAGCACATGACGCAGCCCGGCGTGGTCAATAGCGTCGGGGGCGTGCCCGGCGTCGCGCCGCGCGGCGAAGGCGGGCTGCTCGGCCTGGCCACAGCGGGTCAAACGGTGTTCGCCTACCTCACGACCGGTCAAGACAATCGCGTCGTGTCGATGCGCTTCGACGGCAGGTCGCTGACCGAGCAGGGCGCAATCCTGACCGGCATTCCCGCGGGTTCCGTCCACGACGGCGGGCGGATCGCGTTCGGCCCCGACGGCAAGCTCTACGTGACGACGGGCGAAACCGGCGATGCCGGTCTCGCGCAGGACCGGTCGTCGCTGGGCGGCAAGATACTTCGCGTCAATCCCGACGGCTCCGTCCCGGCCGACAACCCCGATCCCGCCTCGCCGGTGTGGTCGTTCGGCCATCGCAATATCCAAGGGCTGGCGTGGGATTCGGCCGGGCGGCTGTGGGTCACGGAGTACGGCGCGAACCGGCTGGACGAAATCAATTTGATCCAGCGGGGCGGCAACTACGGGTGGCCAATGGCGGAAGGCCGCGCCGACACGCCGGGGCTGATAGACCCGGTGATCCAGTGGCCGGTGGACGAAGCGTCGCCGTCCGGGCTGGCATACTTCGGCGGCTCGCTGTGGGTGGCGTGTCTTCGCGGTCAGCGGCTGTTCCGGATACCGGTCGCGGCCGACGGCTCATTGGCTGACCCCGCACCGATGTTCGTCGGGGAGTACGGGCGGCTTCGCACCGTTGTCGCCGCACCGGATGGCACGCTGTGGTTCACCACCAGCAACCGCGACGGTCGGGGAAGCCCGCGCGACGGCGACGACAGGATCCTGCAGTTCCGGCCCTGAGGGCAATCTCGCGTTCTAGGCTCCCGATGTCGGGTCACATCGCGACCGGGGAGCGACTATGAACAAGCATCAGACCACCGAGGCGAGAGAAGCCCGGGAAAAGGAATATCAAGAGGACGCCCGCCGGCTTGGGGAATTCGCGGCATTCGCAAAGTTCTCCGATGACGACCTGAAGCGAATCGTCCGAGCAGCACGTCGCACGTCGACGTCGAAGCCATGGCCGCTGATTCGTGAGCAGACTGTGTCAGATGCTTGCTACATCCTTCTCAGCGGCGAGGCGGGGGTGTACGTCGGCCGGGACCGCGTCGCCGTGGTGGGGCCGGGCGAGGTGATCGGCGAATCGGCGCTTCGCCGCGGGAAACTGCGTAACGCGACTGTGACGACGACGGGCAAGGCCGAGGTGCTGAATATCGCACGCGATGATCTCAGCCGCTTGCTCGATGAAGTACCTGCACTGCGCGAAACCATGGACGCGACTGTGGCGCGGCACGTACCGGAAGCGGCAGCCGATCCGAGTTAAGTCATGATGACACTGCGCAGCTTCCGCGATCGGCGCCGCGCCGAGCAACCGGTCCAGGCGTGCGGCTTCCTGCGCACGTCGAAGTTCAGCCTCCCGGGCAGCAGGCTCTGACTGCGTTGTGGCTGTCGCGCCGCTGAGCTGAACACCCAGCAACATCCCAACCGTCAACACGAGAGCCCCGATGAGACCGGCTATCGAAGCAGCGAGCACCGGGCTTCGCTTACCGCGTCCGCGACCTTGGTTGCTGCTTGGGGTAATGCGGAAAAACCATTTCAGGGCCTTCAGGATGGATCGAACACCCTCGGGGCATTCCGTCGACAACCACGAGGTCGGATGGCGGGGCGGGCGCCGTGCCGACCAGACCTGAGTAAGCCTTCCGGAGATCGTGAAAACTGTTGCACTTCTGCTCAATTGCGTTCTACGAGGCCGCGACGTTCGCCGCTCCCGTCAGTTGGAGTTTCACCGGTCCGTTGCGCTGAACTCTGGGCCCACATACCCCAAAGTGCCCGCGTAGTGAGCGACAAAACCGACTGTCGCTCGCCACGCGGGCAAATCTGGATATGTGTTCCGCCCCGCAAAGAGCTCGATCACCGGACATTACCGGGCCTCTCGCACGTGGGAATTTGGTCAGCCGTCGATCGGCGACGCGTCACGATCCCATCTCGCACACCCGTTCTGCGGATATCGACCAATGATGGTGATGGAATCGGTCATGTAACGCGCGTCACGAAGGGGCGGACAACCAGATGACACACGGCGGGTACGGGGGCGGTCAGCCCGACCCGTTCGGTCCGGACCCCTTCGGTGGTCCGCCGAGCACCCAGGGATACACGCCGCCGCTCACCCAAGGCACTCCCCCGACCACAGGTTCGGTCTTCCCGCCACCGGTTACGCCCAGCGGCGAAGTCAACACGTTCGCGACCCTGTCGATCGTGTTCGCGTTCGTATTCGCCCCGGCCGGCGCCGCGCTGGGGCACGTGGCGCTCGCTCAGATCAAACGGCGCCGCCAACGCGGTCGGGAACGAGCGATAGTCGGGCTGACCCTGTCGTACGTGATCATCGTGCTGGCGCTGATTGCGCTGGTGGTCTGGCTGTTGAGCTCCAACGGTTCCGAGTCGCCGTCGTCACCCGGTTCGACGACAGCGACGCAGACCACGCCGGGAGCTGCTCCGCCGCCACCTCCGCGGACGACGGTGTTCACCCCACCCCCTGCCCAGCGTCCGACGGTCAGAGTGGAAGAGCTTCGGGTGGGCGACTGTGTGGAGGTTCAGCAGACCCAGCCCGATCCCACGAGGGGGCCCGACACCAACGTCATCCTGATATTTCCGGTTCGGTGCGAGGTACGCGATGGGGTATTCCGGGTAGACCAGATCTTGTCGACCGACTCCTGCCCAGTGCAGGCACTGTTCAACAGGCAAGAAACGATTTTTGCCTGCATCTCGAATTATCGAGGGTGATCATGAGGAGGTGGTCACTGATTGGCGATAGCGGAGTCGGCTGTGAAGGCAGGCCGACGGTTCGCTGGCCGAAGACCTGCGGCATAGGATTGTCACAGGTCACGGACAAGGTCGTCTGATGCATCCTGGTGGTAATCCATTCGAGCCGCAGTCGGCCGATCCGTTCGGCACACCCCCTGGACCAGGGTCCGCGCCACCGACCGCGGGTCCGTTTGGGCAGGGCGCTTCGAGCGGTCGACCCTACGGCGCGCCGCCGTCCGCCGACTACAACACCTTTGCGGTGCTCTCGCCGATCTTCGCAGTCGTGGTACCCCCGGCGGGGGTGGCGTTGGGGCACCTGGCTCTGCCCCAGATCCGGCGCACCGGTGAGCGGGGACGGC
>JAJKIB010000549.1 GCA_021154745.1 Mycobacterium sp. | reverse complement strand
CCCCTTGTCATCGATCGGGGAAAGCTCGAGCTCGGCCACGAAGGCCTGGCCGGCCGTCCCCTGACCGATCACTCTGCTTCGCGCGCCACCCAGGGACGCTGTCGCCCAGCGGGACTCAACACCGGCGACGGCCCCCGACGGTCGGATGTCTGCGACGACGATCAGGCCATCGGCGTCGAGGTCCGTCGGCCGGGCCAGACGCTCGGCGAGCGGGTACGGCAGCGCCCAGTAGCCCGCGCTGCGGCACAGCGCGGCGGCGGCCTCCAGTTCATCGGCGTCGGTGCGGACATCGAGGTCCCACGCCCCGAGTTCGGACAGCGAAGGGCCTGCCAACGATTCGCGTTCGCCGGGTTTGGCTTCGGCCTGCTGAACCAACTGGTCGCCGCCTGCGGCCTCGAAGGCCCGAAGTGCCTGTCGCCCATATTCTTTGGCGTCGTCGCCGAGGTCGAGGATCATTTTGCCGCCGCCAAGAGGGCCCGCGACAGCAGGATGCGCTGCATTTCGATGCTGCCCGACGACACCGTGGAAGCCTGCGAGTAACGCCAGTGATCCTCGACCTCGTCGAGGAACCACTTCGCATTCGGGTCGCCGTGGGAAACTTCCGCGGCGATGTCCATCAGGACCTCTGCGCTGTCCTGATCAAGCCTGGTGACCGCGATCCGGTACGCGGCCGCGTCACCGGGCTGGATCCGGCCACTGCTCTGCAGCTCGACTACGCGGTACGCCAGCAGCCGCGCGCGCCGGCAGTGCGTGAGCATGCGAACCCATCTGGCCCGCAACTCCGCGGGCAGGTCTTCCCAGCGGTGTGCGAGCACAGCGGGCGCGGCGGCGAGCAACCGCTCGCAGCGGGCATATCGGGCGATGCCGACCCGCTCGAACGACATCACGTCCTGCACGATCGACCAGCCCCGATCGACCGTGCCGAGAACATCGGCTTCGGTGACCCGCAGGTCGTCGAAGAACACCTCGTTGAGGTGGTGTGGACCCAACATGGCGCGGATCGGCCTGACTTGGATCGCCGGATCATCCATGGGCACAAGGAAGATGGTCAGCCCCTGTTGCTTCTTCTCAGCCTTGGTCGTGCGCGCGAGCAAAAAGCACCACTGCGCCATGGTGGCGTAGGAGGTCCAGATCTTCTGGCCGCTGACAAGCCAGCCGTCGCCGTCACGTCGCGCGGTGGTTCGTAGCGACGCGAGATCGGAGCCCGCCTCCGGTTCGGAGAAGCCCTGGCACCAGATCACCTCGCCGCGGGCGATGGGTGGTAGGTGCTTGCGCTGCTGCTCCTCGGTGCCATGGCGCATGATGATGGGTCCGACCCAGTTGACGCCCATGTATTGAGCGCCCCGCGGTTCGTGGTGAGCCCACATCTCCTCGCGCACCACGGTCTGTTCCCATACCGAAGCGTCGCCGCCACCGAACTCTTTCGGCCATGACATGCACAGCATGTTGCGCTCGGCGAGCGTGCGGCAGAACTGCTGAGCCACCTCGAGGTCTGCCGGGTTATCGGTGAAGGCGCCCAGGAAGCCATCCGGCACATGGGTTTTGACGAGGGCGCGCAGATCGCCGCGCAGCTGCGCGGCTTTCGGTCCCATCTCGAAGTCCACTGGCGGTCCTATCCTGAGCCCAGCGCGGGTTCGATGTCAGCCTGGCCGAGGCCGAGCTCGTTGAGCACGTCCGCGGTGTCCGCGCCCAGTTCCGGGGCGGGGCCGGCGACCCGGCCGGGAGTCCGGGAAAACCAGGTCGGCACGCCGGGGAACCGAACCGGGCCGTGCGGTGTCTCCACAGTCTCGAACAAACCGACCGCGTTGAGGTGCGGATTGTCGAACAGCGCATCCGGGGTGTTCAGCGGGGCGGCGGGAATCTCGAGCTCGCGGAACAACGCCAACCACTCGGCGGTGGTGCGCTCCTTCATGGTTTCGGCCACCAGCCCGTAGACGGTGTCGATCTGGTTCGCACGTCGTTCGAGGGTGGCGTACAGGTCGCCCGCCCACGGCGGCTTCACGGCATCGACGAAGCTGTTCCAGTGTTTGTCGTTGTAGATCAGTGCGGCGATGTAGCCGTCGCTGGTCCGATACGGCCTGCGGTTGGGTGCCACCGTCCTGGGGTAGACGGCGGGTCCGAGGGGAGGGTCGAACATGGCTCCGTTGGCATGTTCGACGAGCATGAACGACGCCATCGTCTCGAACATCGCGACCTCAACCTCCTGCCCCTCCCCCGTTCGCTCGCGATGGAACAGTGCCATCATCGTCGCGTAGAGGGCGGTCAGGCCGGCGACCTTGTCGGCCATGATGGTGCCGACGTAGTCGGCCTCGCCGGTCAGCTGTTGCTGCACGGCGGGCAGCCCGCATTCGGCCTGGATGGTGTCGTCGTAGGCGGGGCGGTCACGCTCGGGCCCACGCCTGCCGTAGCCGTAGCAGTTGGTGTAGATGACGCGCGGGTTGAGCGCGGCGACCTGCTCGTAGCCGAAGCCGAGCTTCGCGATCGCCTTGGATCGCATGGAGTGGATGAAGACATCGGCCTCACGGACGAGCGCTCGAAGCGCCGTGCTGCCGACCTCGGAGCGCAGGTCCAACA
Source organism: Mycobacterium sp. (assembly GCA_021154745.1). Lineage (GTDB taxonomy): Bacteria > Actinomycetota > Actinomycetes > Mycobacteriales > Mycobacteriaceae > Mycobacterium. The sequence goes on along the minus strand of JAJKIB010000549.1, from coordinate 7,935 downwards.
CCACGCTGCGCTTGCCGCGGTTCACATTGACGAAGACGCCGCTCATCCCGGGCGCGGGTCCGACCGAGATATAGCGGGTGTTATCCCCTTCGGGCGGTTCGACTTTGATCACGTCGGCACCCATGTCGGCCATGATCTGCGTGCAGTACGGTCCCATCACCATCGCGGTGAGGTCGACGACCAACACGCCCGACAGCGGGCCCGTCCCGCCGCTAGCCATGGATGGCTCTCTCGAGGCTGCCCCGCTTGGCCATCGCGAAGCTGTAGCGAATGTGATCGCCGTGGCCGTCGGGCACCACGGGAAAGACCACCTGTTCGGATGCGTCCCGGATCGCGGCGATGTGTTCGCCGACCTCCGCGATGGACCATGACGGCCGGTACACCCCAGGCGTTTCGGAGACGACGGCCCTTGCCACGCGGCCGGCCAGCGCGACGAGCATCTCCCCGGTGACAGAACAGGATTCGTGCGACAGCCAACCCACCACAGGCGCCACCAATTCGGGGCCCATCGGCGGATAGGCGGCGGTGTCGATGCCCTCGGCCATCCGCGTGACCGCGGCGGGCACGATCACGTTGCTCTTCACGCCGTCCGCGGCGCCTTCGATCGCGGCGACGTTCGACAGACCGATCACGCCCGCCTTGGCCACGGCGTAGTTCGCCACCTCGTGGTTGCCGTAGAGACCGCCGATCGACGACGTGAGCACGATGCGGCCGTAGCCGGCCTGACACATCAACGGAAACGCCGGCCGCACAACGTGGAAGGCGCCGCGCAGGTGCACATCGACGACGGCCTCGAAGTCGTCGTAGGTCATCTCCTTCAGTGACGCGCCACGGACGATGCCGGCGTTGTGCACCAGGATGTCGATGCGGCCGTAACGGTCAAGGGCCGCGTCGATGATCGCCTTGCCGCCGGTGGGGCTGGCCACCGAGTCGGTGCTTGCGACCGCGTCACCGCCGGCCGCGATGGTGTCGCGCACCACCTCCTCGGCGGGAGCGGCACTGTTTCCGTCGCCCGTGAGGCTACCGCCGGGATCGTTCACCACGACCTTCGCGCCATGCGCGGCCAGCAGCATGGCGTACGAACGGCCCAATCCCCTGCCGCCTCCGGTGACGACGGCGACTCGGCCGTCGAATCTCAGGTCAGACATTCATGTGCCCAGCACCAGGCCGTCCAGGTCGCCCTTTGCGCGCCATTCTTTCAGCAGGTCATCGAAAGCATAGAAGCCTGGCGAATACGGTTCACCAAGAAATGAGCGGATGCCTTCCCCGCCACCGCCACCCTCGTTGTTGTAATAACCAGGGGTGCAAGAGATTTCGAACGCGGAGTTGTCGATGGCGAGTTCGCGGACCGTGCTCACCCAACTGTCCTGGCCCTGTTGGCTGGGCTCGACGGTCGACGCGCCTCGGTCCATCGCTTCGGAGATGATGTAGGCGATGTGCTCGGCCTGCTGCTCGAACATCGCGGTGGTATTGGCCGAAACACCGCCCTGGATGAAGCCGGTGTGGAACTGGTTCGGGAACCCGCGGCTGGTGATCCCGTGCAGTGTCTTGTAGCCGTCACGCCAGTGGTCGAAGAGCGACAGGCCGTCACGGCCTTCGATGGTGTCCATCGCGTAGCGGCGACTGATCTCCGTGGAGATCTCGAAGCCGCTTGCGAAGATCACACAATCGACTTCGTACTCGACGCCGTTGGCGACGATCCCGTTCTCGGTAAGCCTCTCCACTCCCTTGCACTCCGACACGTCGACCAGCGTGACGTTCGGGCGGTTGAACGTCGGCAGATACTCGTCGCTCGAGCAGGGCCGCTTGCACAGGAACCGGTAATACGGTTTGAGCGCCTCGGCGGTGTCGGGATCGTCGACGACTGCGCCGATGCGGCGGCGCAACCGCTCCATGATCTTGTAGTCCTCTTCTTCCCGGATCGCCATGATCTGTTCGATGCTCAGCGATGCGGGATCGTCGCTCGCCGCGATCCGTGCGGTCATGTTGCGGCCGAGTTCGGTCCAGAAGTCGCAGACCAGATCGGGCTCACCGAACACGACACCCTGGAACGGTGACCAGGAATGGAAGTTGCGCTTGCGCTCCTCCTGCCAGCCCGGCTGCAGCGTTTTCGCCCATTCCGGATCGGTCGGCGCGTTGCCGCGCTCGTCGACGGACGACGGGGTGCGCTGAAACACGTAGAGGTGCTTGGCATCTCGGCCGAGGTGCGGAACCAGTTGTACGCCAGTGGCGCCGGTGCCGACGAGTGCGACCCGCTTGTCTCCCAGCTTGTCCAGTCCACCGCTGGCATCCCCGCCGGTGTAGTCGTAATCCCAGCGTGCCGAGTGGAACATGTGCCCGCTGAAGTCCTTGATTCCCGGGATACCGGGAAGCTTGGGCCGGTTGTATGAACCGGGCGTCAGCACCACGAAGCGGGCACGGATGTCGTCACCTCGGTTGGTGTTCAGCCGCCAGCGACTGAGCGATTCGTCCCAGCGCACCGTGCGGACCTGGGTGGAGAAGATGGCGCCGTCGTACAGCCCGAAATGCTTGGCGATGCGTCGGCAGTGTTCATAGATCTCGGCACCGTCGGCGAACTTCTTCGACGGGATGAAGTTGAGTTCTTCGAGCATCGGGATATAGCAATACGCGTCGTTGTCGCATTGGATTCCCGGGAACCGGTTCCAGTACCAGACGCCGCCGAAGTCCCCACCCATCTCGATGACGCGGACGTCGTCGACGCCGGCCTTCTTGAGGTGGGAGGCCGCCAGAAGTCCAGCGATGCCACCGCCCAGAACCGCGACCTCGACGTCCTCCGCGATCGGGGTGCGGGGGATCACCGGTGTATGCGGATCGACCTCCGAAAACTCCGCGTACTCACCTTTGAGTTCGAGGTACTGAGTCGATCCTTCTGGGCGTAACCGCTTGTCGCGCTCGTGGAGGTATTTCTCTCGAAGCGCGTCGATGTCGATATCGTCTGGCGTCTGCGTCGGTCCGCAGGTGTCATAGGTCGTCAAGTTCTTGGTCCCCTAGAGCTCGCGTGGTTCGCCGGTGCCCATGTACTTGGACAGTTGGTAGTGAAGGTTGACGGTGCTGCGCTCGCGGTACGGGTTGGGCTTGGTGCCAGGGAAGCCAAGCGATTTCATGCCCTGCTGTACCGCGGCCATGTTGGAGAAGTCCTGCGGCAACACCGAAAGCCAATTGGGGTCGCGCACCGGTGTGTACTGCCATTCCGTCTGCGGCTCTTTCCCTTTCGGGTAGAGCTCGAAAACGGCGACCTCGAATATGCACTTGTTCGGGTCATAGCTCGGATCGGGTCGGGCGCTGTAACACAGTGCGCTGGTCAGACCCTGTCCGATCTGAAAGTTCGGGAAGATCTGCCAGGCGGTACCACTCTGGCCGAGGATGTCGGCCGGGATCGTCGGCCAGATCACGCCGCGCGCCTCGTCGTCGCGGCGCGCGGAGGCCAGCCAGTGTTCCAGCACCTTGTCGGCGGGTGTGCCCTCGGGCAGCTCCTCGACAAGCCGCTTCGCCGCGTTCACCAGTGTTTGGGTGGTCGTGGCGTTCGTCTCCTCCATCGTGTAGATCTGCATCTCCGCAGTGGATATCCGGGGATCAGCGCCCGTACCGAGCCGGATCTTGGACTTGGTGGCCTCCAAGTCCTTTGGCGCGTCGTAGCCGATGTTGCTGTGCTTGCCCTGCGCCTTGGCCCAACCCTTGAATTCGCCGAACTTGTTGAACTCCGGATGTGTGGTGAACACGTGGTAGGTCTCGTTGAAGGCCTCCATCGCGACCTTCCAGTTGCAGTCGAAGTTCAACCACTTGCGCCACTTGAACCGCATGTTCTCCAGGCCGAAGGGGTCGAGGATCTTCGCGGCGGGGAACAGATAGTCCGCCAGCGGCTCACAGTCCGGATCCATGTTGATGAACAGCCAGCCACCCCAGGTGTCGACCCGGACACTTGCGAGGTGCGTGTTTTCGGGCGTCAACAAGCCCTTCCAGTCGTCCTGTTCACGGATGTGCGTGCATGCCCCGTCGAGGCCGTACGTCCAGCCGTGGAACCCGCAGACGAAGGACTTGCGGGCGCGACCGCACGCATTCTTGGCGCCCTCGGGGGTGTCGATCAGCCGACGGCCTCGGTGCATGCACACGTTGTGGTGTGCAGCGAAATCCGAGGATGAGTTCCCGGGCCCCGTGCGCGCGACGATGATCGAGTCGTCGAGGATGTCGTAGGTGAGGTAGTTGCCGACCTCACCGATCTCCTCGACCCGGCCGACCTGTTGCCATACCTTGCGCCACAGCTTGTCGCGTTCGGCACGGGCGTAGTCCTCCGAGATGTAGGCCTGGACCCCGATGGTTACCGGCTCCGAAAGCTCTTCGGCCGCTTGCACTTCGGTGTCGGTCATCGCATCCTCCTAATTGAGGCACGGAAGGAATCGTCGGAGAGGAACAGTGAGGTGTTGTCGTCGCCGAGGTGGCTCCACTTGAGGTTCAGCCCGCCGTCGACGAGCAGCGTCTGTCCGGTGATGTAGCTCGACAGGTCCGAAAGCAGGAACAGGATGGCTCCGGCCTGCTCCTCGGGTCGCCCGCGTCTGCCCATCGCGATGGCTTGTCGATCGCGGTCTGGGTCGTCGTCGACATAGGTGCGGGACGCGGCCGTATCGGTTACTCCCGGCGCGACCGCGTTGACGCGGATGTTGTCCAGTGCCAGTTCGACGGCCATCGTGCGGGTCATTGCGGCCACCGCGGCCTTGGCGCTTCCGTACGCGATGTGAAAGGGCGCGGTGTTCATTCCGCTGATCGACGACAATGACACGATCGAACCGGGGTTGCCCTGCTGCCGGATTTCACGGGCCACCGCCTGGCTCATGAAGAACGCCGTCTCCAGGTTGTGGGTGAACATGGCGCGCCAGTCGTCGCGCGTCACCCGGGTGGCCGGCATCCACGTCGACGGTTCTGCGCCGCCTGCGATGTTGACGAGACCGTACAGATTGCCGTCGAGACGCCGCACCTGATCGATGACGGTGGCGATGCCGTCGTCGGTGGACGCGTCGGCGGCCACCGGGACGACGGACAAGCCCTGCTGCGCGAGCGGAGTCACGTGCTCGTCCAGGTTCTCCTTTGATCGGCTCACCGCAACGACGGTGGCGCCGGCCTGCCCAGCGAGTCGCGTCACCGCCGTGCCGATGCCGCCCCCTCCGGCGCCCGACACGACGACGATGCGGCCGTCCAGCGTCAAGAGATCGTCCATGGTCAGGTCATTTGTCCGGACAACATATGGTGCTCTGCATATTGCAGAACACTATTCCGCAGCGAGAATAGCTCCGTCAAGGCCGTGCTGGCCGCCAATGGCAGCTATTGTCTGGACTAATAGAGCTTGATAGCGTCCCAGGTCATGACCTCGCACGTGCTGCAGGCCCGCTACCCCGCCGCAAGCCCCGCCACCGCCGACGGATGGCGGCTCGATCGGCTCACCGCGCCCAGCAGACTTTTCGGCGCCAACGGTCTGCGCACCGGTCCCGACGGACGCGTCTATGTCGCGCAGGTGACCAGCAGCCAGATCAGTGCACTGGATCTCGAGACCGGCCGGTTGGACACCATGAGCGCGAAGGGCGGCGACATCATCGCGCCCGACGATGTCGCCTTCGGCCCGAGCGGCAACCTGTACGCGACCGAGGTCATGGACGGCCGGGTCAGCATGCGGGAACCGGGCGGCGGCACGCGTGTGCTGCGCGACGACCTTCCGTGCGCCAACGGAATCACCGTGCATGCAGGCCGGCTGTTCGTCAACGAGTGCCGCGAGGGCGGCCGGCTCATGGAGCTCGACCGCAGCGGAGCCATCGTCCGCGTCCTTGCCGAGAACCTGCCGTCGCCCAACGCGATGGAGGTCGGCCCCGACGGCATGCTCTATTTCCCGCTGATGACGGCGAACGAAATCTGGCGCATCGACCCCGACGGCGGTGAGCCGCAACGGGTTGCCGCTGATCTCGGGGTGCCCGATGCGGTGAAGTTCGACTCGGAGGGCTCCATCGTCTCCACACAGGTGGCCAGCGGACAGGTGTTGCGCATCGATCCGCGCAACGGCTCCCAGACCATGCTGGCGCAACTGACCCCGGGCCTGGACAATCTGGCCTTCGTCGGCGACCGGTTGTTCGTCTCGAACTTCACCGGCGAGATCACCGAGATCCTGCCCGGCGGTGAGACCAGTACCGTGCTGCCGGGCGGGCTGAACTGGCCGCTGGATCTGGCCGTCGGCGATGACGGCAATCTTTACGTCGCCGACGGAACGTACTTCTACATGGTGCGCCCCGACGGATCATTGGAAACGGTCGGAATGCTGTTCACGCCCGGGTATCCCGGCTTCGTGCGGGGTCTGGCTGCGACGGGCCCGGGTGAGTTCGTGGTGACGACGTCCGGCGGCCAAGTAGCCAGGTATCGGCCCGGTGCGAACGAAACCGATTATCACCCAGCCGACTTCGACCAGCTCTATGGCGTGGCGGTCGGACCGGGCGACACCGTCATGTTCGCCGAACTCGGCACCGGTCGCGTGCACTCCCTCCGCTCGGGCAACGTCGAGACGCTGGCGTCTGGCCTGCTCGATCCGGTCGGCGTTGCGTTCGACCCCGACGGCAATCCCTTGGTCGCCGAGTCGGGTGCGGGCCGGGTGGCACGGCTTGCGGGGTCGAGCGTCGAAACCGTGGTCGACGGACTCCAGCGGCCACAGGGCATCGTCGTGGCCGACGGCCAGCTCTACACCGTCGACGCTGGTGCCAAGGAAGTGATCGCGCTCGATCTCATCAGCAAGGAGCGCCGCACCATCGCGTCCGGCTTGCCGGTCGGACCTCCGCCCGGCGTGGAACCCAAGCCGCTCAAGGGAATGCCGCCGTTCTCCGGACCACAGGGACCGTTTGCGGGAATCGCCGCGGGACCGGACGGCACACTCTACGTATCCGCCGACGGCGACGGCAGCGTGCTGACCCTCCAGCGGGTGCGCACATGACCGTCACGCCGGCCGACCACCGCTATCTCCAAGTCGCGCGCACCCTGCGCAAGGAAATCGTCGACGGGGTTTTTCCGGTGGGCTCACAATTGCCCACCGAACATGAACTGTGCGAGCGGTTCGCGGTGAGCCGTTACACGATCCGCGAGGCGCTGCGCAGGCTGCGCGACGACAATCTGGTCCTGTCGCGGCCCCGTGCAGGCACCCTCGTCGTCCCGCGTCCTGCGACGAATTCCTATGCACAAGATGTGATGTCGATCAACGACCTGCTGGCCTTCGCAACCGGCGCGCCGTTCACGATCGAATCGAACGCGATGGTGACGATTGACGCCGACCTCGCCGCCCGGGCCGGACTGGACGTCGGATCGGAATGGCTGGCGGTGCGCGGCTATCGGCAGGCCGACGGCAGCGACGCACCGGTCTGCAAGGCCGAGTACTACATCAACCGTGCGTTCGCCGCGGTCGGAAGGCTGCTGCAACGGCACTCCGGTCCGATCTTCCCGCTCATCGAGGACCTTTTCGGGGTGAGCGTCGTCGAGGTGCACCAAGAAATCGCTGCGGTAGTGGTGACGCCGGAGTTGGCCGCGCTCCTCAAAATCGAAACGGGCGGTGCCGCACTCGAAATGCAACGCACGTACACGACGTCGGACGGTGAGATCGCCCAGGTCACCGTGAACACGCATCCCTCGGCGCGGTATCGCCATTCCATGACGATGCGCAGGGTCAAGGCATAGGTTCGGGTTCGTGAGGGTCGACGGAGCTGGCGCGGCCGAGGCATATCGCCGCGGGCTGTGGGTTCGCTCCACCCTCGCTGACGCGCTGCGCGATGCCGCACGGCGCACTCCAGAGCGAACCGTCTTGGTCGACGGCGACATTCGGCTCGACTGCCGGACGCTGCATGAGCGGGCGAGCATGCTGGCGCACACGCTGATCGCGCGGATGCCGCCGGGCAGCGT
>JAJKIB010000548.1 GCA_021154745.1 Mycobacterium sp. | reverse complement strand
GGACGGCTACCCGATCGTGCTCGCGCACGGCATCACCTGCGCCCTTCGAGTGTGGGCCTATCAGATCGCGGACCTGTCGACCGACTATCGCGTCATCGCCTTCGACCATCGCGGCCACGGCAAGAGCGCAGTGCCCTCGCGCGGCCACCGCTACAGCCTCGACCTCCTGGCGGGCGACCTCGACGCCGTGCTGGAGGCCACACTGGCGCCGGGCGAGCGCGCGGTCATCGCCGGGCACTCGATGGGTGGCATCGCGATCACGTCGTGGGCCGACCGCTATCCCGAGCGGGTGCCGCAGCGCGCCGACGCCGTCGCCCTGATCAACACCACCACCGGCGAACTGTTGCGCAACGTCCAGTTCCTTCCGGTGCCCGCGCCATTGGCCGAGGCCCGGGTTCGTGCCGCGGGTTCGCTACTGAGAACCTTTGGTGCCGCACCGCTTTTGCGCGCGGTGGACCGGCCGAGCCGGCGGTTTGTCTCGACGATCGCGGTGGGCCGCGATGCCGATCCCGACGTCGTCGACTTCATCTATGAGTTGTTCACCTCGACGCCGCCGGCAGGCCGCGGCGGTTGGGCCCGCGCACTGGTTGACACACTCGGTCCCGAGCACATCGGGCTGACCAACCTGACGGCGCCGACATTGGTCATCGGAAGCACGAAAGACCGCCTGCTGCCGATGGTTTCGTCCCGCCACATCGCAAGGATGGCACCGAACCTGGCATCGTTCGTCGAGCTACCCGGCGGGCATTGCGCGATCGTCGAGCGTCCGGTCGACGTCAACAAGCATCTGCGAATGCTGATCGAGTCGGTGAGCCGCCAGCGCAGCGCTTAGCCGGATCATCCGCCTGAGGCGCGCAATGCGATCACGCCTGTCACGACAAGCGTGATGCCGGTCAACCGCAGGATCGTCACGGGATCGCCGTACCACACGATGCCCAGCACCACCGCACCAGTCGCGCCTATCCCGGTGAATACGGTGTAGGCCGTGCCGACCGGAATGCCCTGCATGGCTCGCGTCAGGGGATAGACGGCTGCAACACCGAGCACGAAGCACACCAATGTGGGCAACACTCGGGTGAAGCCATCGGTTGGCTTGATGCTCTGAGACCACGCCACTTCCGCTGCGGCCGCTCCCAATAGCCACGCCCACGGACTCACTGCATCGCCTGCAATGTCGATGTGGCCAGCGTTTGGGCGAAGGTTTGTGCACAATCCGTCGCACGCTCCCGCTCGGCATCGAGCTTCTCGCCGGGAAACGTTGGCTGTATGCGCAATTCGTGAATGTCGACGATACCGCAGTATTGGAGCCACCAGTTGAAATAAGTTGACTGGTGGTCGACGCCGAAGGCAGGGGCCACATTTGGCGCGTAGACCCTGCTGGCGTAAACCACCACTGCGCGACGACCGCCCACCAGACCTGTGTAACCCGTCGCCGGATCGAAGCTGAACGCCACACCTGGCTGGGTGACGATGTCGATGAACAGCTTGAGCGACCACGGGATGCCGCCGTTCCACATCGGCACGGCGAAGAGCAGTGTATCGGCCGCCTGCACGCGGATGGCCACTTCGAGTACCTCCGCCACAGTTCTCCGATACGGCTTCGGGCACCGCCTCACGGGCGATGACCGCCATCTTGGCGCTGACATGTCGTGGCCCGAACGTGGGCAGGTCGGTGAACGTGTTGAGCCGGTCCACCTTCACGTTGGGCAGAGCGCTGCAGTAGTTTTCGAGGAACGCCTCGGCAAGACGCACCGAATGCGACTCCTCACGAGGAGAGGCGGTGACGAATAGCACCCGCGCGCTTGTATCCGTCACGCCCTTGTGCTTTCACACTCGCCGTTGCGAGTGGCCGCGGTGCCGCCTGGTGTGGAGAACTCGTCGTCGAGAATGCCTACCAGTCGTTCCACCAGCCACTCGGTGAGTAGCCGGCCCTTCTCACGGCTTGCGCTGAGAGGTGACGACAGCGATCCGCTCGACGTCGACATGCTTGGGTCGATGGGGACGACGTCATGATTGACCACCCGTTGTGGCCTGTCCGGCGTCATCCGATCGTCGCGCACGGCCGAGGCGTCGAAATGCATCCACAGCGACGTCTCGATCACCGCGGCATGTTCGAGCGCCAGTCCGGGAAAGCCGTCGGGCCAGATGAGGTGTTGGCGTTCTGCGGAAAATTCCGGGAAGACATCTTCGATCACGACGATCTTGAGTTCTGGGTTCTGTTCGGAGACAAGGTAGGCCGGTTCGTAGATGAAGCCGGTGTTCTCGTAATGCCAGTTGTACAGGGCTATGTTGTGGAACCCCGTTCGCCTGAGCTCGCTGAGGACGTCCTCCAGGAGGCTCATGAATGTGGTGGCCCGCAGCGAGACGGTGCCGGGAAAATGTTGGCCACCACCGCTTCCCGGTCGACTGCGATAGCCAAAGGGGATGAAGGGACCGACGATCAGGTCGCGGACGACACTGGCTTCGCCGATGATCCGCTCCGGCAGCACCCAGTCGGTGCACACCGGCAGATGACGGCCGTGCTGCTCTGTGGCGCCGACGGGAATGACGATCGGACTGCCGGCCTGCGCCGCCTGTGCTATCTCCTCCCATGTCATGCGCCTGTACAGTCGCGAAGCGATCGATGCTGTCATGTCAACTCCTATTCCGCTTCAACGGTTTTCGCCATCTCCGGCTCGGATGCCACGGGTTCAAGTCGCTGCGAGGACCACTTCTTGGATCCCGCCCATGCAGCCAGGGCCAGGCAGATGAGCACGACCTCGGCGATCAGGTATTGCCGCTCCTGGGTCGCCAGTGCGATTCCGGTGAACCCGATGACCACCAGCGGCGGCAGCGGCCACAGGGGCATCCTGTACGGCCGTGGCTCGTTCGGCATGCTGCGTCGGCTCCACAACGCCGCGATACCGATGCAGAAGTACACGGCGGCGATCACGGTACCCGCGAAGATGATCAGAAAATTCAGTGCCGAAGTGAAGATCAGCACCCCGGCTGGCACGGCGAGCAGCATGACGCCCGCTCCCGGCGCCCGGAACCTGTTGATCGAGCCGAGGATTCGATTCACTGCCGCGGGCCATACGCCGTCGCGTCCAGTCGTGTAGACGCCACGGCCGAAGTACATCAGCAGTGACAGCATCGCGTTGAACAAGGCGATCGTCACACCGACGTCGATGATGATGCGTGCCTTGTCGCCCAACGACGCCTCGACCGAATAGATGACCGGCGCGGAGGCGCTGAAGAAATCCTTTAGATCCGGGGCGGCGACGACCGCGGCGATGAGGGGCACCATGATCAACACGCAGGCAAGCACGGCGGAGATGATGACCGCCTTGGCGATGTTGCGTTCACCGCCCTTCAGTTCCTCTGAGAAACCCAGCGCCGCGTCGTAGCCATTGATGACGTTGAAAGCCGGTGCGAGAGTGGCCAACATGACCGCGAAGCCCACCGTCACCAGCTCGCCGTTGCTGAGCACGGTCGGGTGGAAGGTGACCGCGGTCAGTTGCTGATGTGGGTGCAGCAGCGCCGCCACAGTGATGATGCCGAGTACCACGCATTCGACGACGACCATCGCTGCCGTGGCCCATGCGCCGACCTCCACCTTGGTCAAGGCAAGACCAGTGGCCAGCGCCAACAACACGATGGCGATCGCGGTGTCAGGAAATCCCAGACCGGGGAACAGGTCTCGCAGAAATGCGACCATCCCGAGCGCGATGCTGGCCGGGATCACCACGCCCTGGATGAGGTAGTTGAACATCGTGATCCACGACAGTGGTCCGCGCAGGACGCGCCGCACAAGGGAGTACATGCCTCCGGCGATCGGAAACATTCCTGCCAACTCGCCGAGGCACAGCGCGATGAACACCACGACCACCGACAGGATCAGTCCGGCGCCGATGGAAAACGTCCCACCGACGAAAAACACTCCGGCGGAAAGGAACAGCACTGCCATGGTGGGGGAGACGTCGGCCATGGCCAGGCCGACCACTTCTGGGATGTTCAATCTGCGTTCGAGTTGCTGCGAATAGCCGAGCTGTTCGAGCCGGGATGGCGGCGGTTGCGTGGATTGTGGTTCGGACATATGGGTTCTCCGGTGGTGGCGGTTAGTGGGTGGCGACGCCGATGGACCCGGCGGGCACACAACTGGTGCGCCCGCCGTCTGCGATCAGCTGTGTGCCGGTGATGTATCCGGCGCGATCTGACAGCAGGAAGACCACCGCCTCGGCGATCTCGGCGGGCTCGGCGATGCGCTTCATCGCGACGCTTGCCGCGTTGTCCGCGAGTTCGGCGGAAGGGTCGTCGACACCGTCGAACTCGGCCAGGAACATCGGCGTCTTGGTGGTGCCGGGACAGACAGCGTTCACCCTGATATTCCATGACGACAGTTCGGCCGCGGCGCTGCGCGTCATCGACAGAATCGCGCCCTTTGTCGCGGTGTAGGCGACGTACCCCGTCTGGCCGATGATCGCTAGTTCGGAGGCGGTGTTCACGATCGCTCCAGTGTGGCGGCCCTGCATCACACGTGCGGCTTCGCGCAGCACGTAGAAGGAGCCGGCCAGATTGACGTCCACCAGCCGCCGAAACACTTCATCAGTGGTTTCGGTGAGTGGGCTGACGATCGAGATTCCCGCGTTGTTGTGCACCGCATCGACGGGACCCAACTCCAATTCCACCCGCTCGAACGCGGCCCGCACCGCCGCCGCGTCTGCCACATCGGCGGCGACGGTGACAACGCGACCGCCGTGGCGTTTGACCCGGTCTCGCGCGCCGTCGAGGTCATCGCCGGGACGCGACAACAGCGCGACGTCGGCGCCTTCGCGCGCCAATGCTTCGGCGCTGGCCAGACCGATTCCGGAGGCGGCGCCCGTCACCAACGCGATGCGGTTGGCCATCTCGGTCATTTGGCTGCTCCCTGTAAACGCAGCCAATCGATTTGGTTCTCAAGACCGCGCTCCAAGCTCCACGCCGGGGTGTAACCGAAGTCGCGGGCCGACGCGGTCAGGTTGTACGGGCCTTGTCTGTCCCAGTCGGGCAGGAAGCCCGGACCGATCTCGTAGCGACTACCTGGAAGCCGGTCGTCAAGCAGCCGTGCGACTTCGGCGACCGTGGTTTGGCGGCCGCCCGACACGTTGTAGACCGGCTGCGTCAGCGTCTGGGCGGTTGCGGCAAGCGTGGCGGCGTTGGCGACATCGGCCATGTAGACGAACTGGAACGGGTGGTCGCCGCCCGCCTCGAGTCGGAACGTCTCCCCTCGGAGTCCGGCCCGGATCATGTCGCCGAGCAGACTGGGCATCCACAGTCCGGGGCCGTAGACCTCGGTGACGCGTAGCGACACGACTTCCATGCCGTACAGCGAGTTGTAGACGGTGCCGAACAGTTCGCCGCTCACCTTTGTGACGCCGTACGGCGTTGTCGGTCGGGGAGTGACGGTCTCGTCGACGGCGGTGCCGGGATCGAGATTGCCAAGCGCGCACTCCGACGAGAAGTTGACGATGCGGCGCACACCTGTTGCGCGGGCGGCCTCGTAAACAGCGAGTGTGCCCTCGGCATTGGCCTTGAAGGTGGTCCACGGCAGTTCGATCGACACACCCGGGTGACTCTGGCCCGCGGTGTGGATGATGCGTTCGACGTTGTGCTGACGCAGCACGTCCGTCAGGCGCGGGATGTCGAAAAGCTCACCCTGCACGACGGTCAGCCCGTCGCGCGTATCAACCGCGAAATCGCGGTTGTAGCTGACGACCTTGTCGCCATCGGTCAGCAGTTGGTCGACCAGATGACGCCCGACGAATCCGCGGCCGCCTGTCACGAGTGTGCTCATGTGGGTTCCTCACCATTTGGGTGTCGCATCAGCATGCGACCGGTGACTGGCTGCATCAACGGACGAACTGTCATAACTTCACCGCCCTTTGTGGGACATACTGTCCATGTGATCCTGCGGCAGGTTCTCGACCATCCGGTGCTGCAGCCCGCCCGGCCGGTGCTGCTCAGTGGCGACGACCACGTTGACCATGCGGTTCGGTGGGTGCACACCGCCGACCTGTACGACATCGCCCCGCTGTTGCGCGGCGACGAGATCCTGCTGACCAACGGCGTCGGGCTCATCGGCGTGGACGAAACCGGGCGCCGGCTCTACGTGCGCCGGCTGGCGGAGAGCGGCGTCGCTGGCCTGCTGTTCGAGGTGGGCAGAACTTTTGCGCAAGTGCCAGCGGACATGGTGGACGAAGCGCGCGATGTCGGGTTGCCGGTCGTCGAACTGCAACCGGTGCTGCGCTTCACCGAAGTGGCCGAAGCAGTCAACAGCGAGCTCATTGACCGCTCGGTCGCCCGGCTCCGTCACGCCGACGAGATCTCGAGGACGCTTTCGGAGGCGTTGGCCCGCGGCGCCTCACTGAGCGAGTTGGTCGAACAGATTGCCACCGCATTGGGGACGTGGGTCAGGCTCAGTGATTACGCAGGCAGGGTGGTCGTCGCCGCGGGCCACGTCGATCCGGACGGAACAGATCCGAGTTCCGAGGCGCCCGTCCTCGTCGAAGGCACCGCATGGGGCCGGCTGACCGTCGGGGTAGCAGGTGTCGGTGAGGTGCTGGTTGAAGCCGTCATGGACCGCGCCCCAACAGTTTTGGGTCTGTGTCTGATCCGCGAGCAAAAGGATGTCGCGGGCGCGCTTCGTGCTCAGCAGCTACTGCTGGATCAACTGGGCACCAACCAGTCTGTCGAACGCGGACTGCTGGAGGCCAGAATGCGAGCGGCGGGAGTGGCTACCGCCGATCACGAATATGCGTGTATTGCGGTGGACCCCCGCCGCGTCGAGTCGGCGGCCACGGTTGTCGACGGGCTGATTCGGCAAGTGGGGCACGGGGTTTTCGGCCTTGTCGACGGAACGCTGTGTGCGTTGGTGGCCGGGCCGGCCAATGACGCGTCGCCGAATCTTGCACACGTCGTCCGCTCGGCGGCGCGCGACGCGTTACCCCGGCAAGCCCGGCTGTGTGCAGCCGTGGGACGCGCGGTGCGGGACGTGTCTGACCTACCGAGGGCGATGTCCGAGGCGCGAGCCACGCTCGCCCTCGGCCAAGACCTCCATGTGAAGCAGCCGATCGTCAGCGTTCAGGCGTTGGCGCTTGAACGCATGCTGACAGCGCATGGAAACTTGGATGCCACAAGGCAATTCGTTGATGATCAGATCGGCATCCTGGAGCGGGCGGATTCCGCGAAGAGCGGCCAACTCTCGCACACCCTCGAGGTGCTCGCCGCCTGCGGGGGCAACAAGGCAGAGGCCGCCAAGCGTCTGCACATGCGCCGTCAGTCGCTGTACTACCGGCTCGACCAGATTGCCAAGCTTCTCGACGTCGACCTTGACGACCCGAAGCAACTGGTCACACTCGCGGTGGCCGTCACCGCACGGCGCATGTTGGCAGGCGGCCGCTAGCCGCTCAACGCCCGGTGCACCTCGTCGGCCGCCCGCTTACCCGACCGCACCGCGCCGTCGAAGAACCCTGTCCATTCGTCGGCGGTTTCGGTGCCCGCCCAGAAGATGCCGTCCACCGGCTTACGCAACCACGGCCCATACGTCGTCCATGAGCCCGGCGGCACCGCGGCCGTCGGTCCTCCCGGCGCGAATTCCTCTGTGCCCCAGCAATGATCGACATAGTCGATCGGATTGTTGGCGGCATCACCGAACAGAGTGACGAACCCTTCCAGCACCCGCGCGCGGCGCTGCTCGGCCGGCAGCGGGTCGAACGTGCGCGCATCCGTGAAGCCCAACAGGATGCCCGGCCCCGCATCGCTGGGGCTGACGTCGAACGTGATGAAAAACGGCCCCTCATCGGAAAGCGCCTCACCCGAGCAGCCGTTGGTCCGCCAGAACGGCGTCTCGTAGGCGGCATAGGCCTTGCTCAGGTTGCCCTGCGGCCAGTGCTCTGTGAGCTTGTCGTACTCGGGCGGCAGTGAGGGATGGAACGCGATCCCTGCCCGGTGTGCCGGTGGCACGGCGACGACGACGGCCTTGGCTGCGACGTCGCCACGGTTCGAGCCGACGGTCAGCGTGCCGTCGGCGTGCCGTTCGATGGTGTGCACGACCGCGTTCAACACCACACGCTCGCCGAGTTCTTCGGCCATCCGCAGCGCGATCTGCTGTGTGCCGCCGGGGAAGCGGTCCTGCTGGGCGCCGCCCTCGACGTCGAGCATGCGGCCGAGCCCGCCCCCGGCCTTGATGTAGCGGACCGCGTGCAGCATCGACACTTCCTCGGGTTCACACCCCCATGTCACCCGCGCCATGATCGCCATCAGATCCCGTGTCGACGCGTTTGCGTGTACATACCGCAGCCACTGATCGAGGGTCTTGGAGTCGAGGATGTCGGCGATCGACGACGTCCACGGCTCGTTCACTGGAACCCGCCGGCAGACCCGCTCGAACCGCCACTGGATCCGGGACACGTCGACCAATTCGATGATCGACAGCCGGGGAATCGTGCTGCGATACGACCGGACTCGGCCGCGCCACCGGATCAGGTTTTTGCCACGGCTGTGTGTCCGCACCATCTCGCAGCCCAGTTCATTCGCCAGACCGATCACGGCGTCTTGTGTTGGCCCGACGAACGTTCCGCCGAGATCGACCGGTGTGCCCGCGATCGTCGTCGTCGACGAACGTCCACCGACGCGATCGCGGCCTTCGAGGACGACGACGTCGTGCCCGAGCCGTACCAAATCACGGGCCGCCGACAGCCCCGCGAATCCGGCACCCACGACGACGACGTCGGCTACTGGAATGGTCACACGACTAGGCTCTCACGCCGTGAAGGTCATGACGGCGCTGTTCGGACCGACTGATGCGAAGGAACGCGCGCACGTGCTGCGCGAGGCGGGCGCCAGCGGGGTGTTCACCTTCGAAGGACCGCATGACGTGTTCACACCGCTGGCCCTGGCCGCCTCGGTCGAGGGCCTTGATCTGATGACCAACGTCGCGATCGCATTTCCCCGGAACCCGATTCACCTCGCACACCAAGCCAACGACCTGCAGTTGCTGACCAAGGGGCGATTCACCCTCGGCCTCGGCACGCAGGTGCGCACGCAGATCGAGAAGCGGTTCGGCGCCGAGTTCGACCGGCCCGTTGCCAGGATGACGGAACTGGTGCGTGCGCTGCGGGCCGTCTTCGCGGCGTGGAACTCCGGCGACCGGCTCGAATTCCGCGGGGACTACTACCGCCACACCCTGATGACCCCGACGTTCAGCCCCGGTGCCAACCCGTACGGCCCGCCACCGATCTACGTCGGCGCGCTCGGCCCGCGGTTGACCCATGCCACCGCCAAGACCGCCGACGGGTTGCTCGTCATGCCGTTCGGCTCGAAGCGGTTCCTGCACGAGGCGACGATGCCCGCTGTCCGGGAGGGCTTGGCCGCCGCTGGACGCGACATAGGCGACTTCGCCGTCGTCCCTGAAATCATCGTGTCGACGGGGGACGACCATGCCGCCACCCGCCGGCTGCTCGCGTTCTACGGGTCGACGCCTGCGTACCGTGCGTTGCTGGACGTGCACGGCTGGGGCGACCTGCAACCCGAGCTCAACAGGCTGTTCAAGCATGGCCGCTGGGAGGACATGGGGCGGCTCATCGACGACGACATGCTGCACACCATCGCGGCCTGCGGCAGCCCCGGCGAGATCGCCGCGCACATCCGCGACCGGGTGGCGGGCGTCTCCGACCGAATCTGCATCTACCAGCCGGGACCGATCGCGGTGGAGTCGCTCGCGGCGATCGTCGACGCGCTCAACGGCTGAGCCCTTATCGTGGTACTCAGCAGGACCAAAGGAGGTCGTCGTGGGCGCCGAAGAGGCCGAATACTCCGACGTGCTGATCATCGGCGCGGGGATCTCGGGTATCGGCGCCGCGTACCGCATCCACGAGAAGAATCCCGGCCTGTCCTACACGGTGCTGGAACGACGTGAGCGGATCGGCGGCACCTGGGACCTGTTTCGCTATCCCGGCATCCGGTCCGACAGCGACATCTTCACGCTGAG
>JAJKIB010000547.1 GCA_021154745.1 Mycobacterium sp. | reverse complement strand
GGCCACGGCCTGCTCGGCCTTGTCGCCGACCGCGAACACCGCGACGCGCACGGTCTTGCCGGTGCCGTGGGGAAGGTTGACGGTGCCGCGCACCATCTGGTCGGCCTTACGCGGATCGACTCCGAGCCGGATCGCGACCTCGACGGTGGCGTCCTGCTTCTTCGACGACGTTTCCTTGGCCAGCTTCGCGGCCTCGAGCGGGGTGTACAGACGTTCGCGGTCCACCTTCTCGGCGGCTTCGCGATATGCCTTGCTGTTCTTGCTCATTCGTATCTCCTAATCAGAGTCGTGGTGCGATGAGCGCTCGCGCGAAGGAGCGCCCATCTGAGCGGGCCGAAGCTGGCCCTCCCACGGGAACGGTCTTACTCGACCGTGATCCCCATCGACCGGGCGGTGCCGGCGATGATCTTGGACGCGGCGTCGATGTCGTTCGCGTTCAAGTCTTCCTTCTTGGTCTCGGCGATCTCGCGCACCTGATCCCAGGTCACCTTGGCGACCTTGGTGGTGTGCGGAGTGCCGGAGCCCTTCTGCACGCCGGCGGCCTTCAGCAGCAGCTTGGCCGCGGGCGGGGTCTTCAGCGCGAAGGTGAAGCTGCGGTCCTCGTAGACGGTGATCTCCACGGGGATGACGTTGCCGCGCTGGCTTTCCGTCGCGGCGTTGTACGCCTTGCAGAACTCCATGATGTTGACGCCGTGCTGGCCGAGCGCCGGACCCACCGGCGGGGCGGGGTTGGCCTGCCCGGCCTGGATCTGCAGCTTGATCAGCCCTGCGACCTTCTTCTTCGGGGCCATGATTTCCTTTCGTGTTTCAGTGATTTGTGCGCGTTTTGTCGCGCCCAGCGCTCCTAAACGCACACAAATCGCAGCTAGATCTTGGCGACCTGGTTGAAGGTCAGTTCGACAGGTGTTTCGCGGCCGAAGATGGACACCAGCACCTTGAGCTTCTGTTGCTCGGCGTTGACCTCGCTGATCGAGGCCGGCAACGTCGCAAACGGCCCGTCCATGACGGTGACCGACTCGCCGACCTCGAAATCAACCAGGATCTCCGGCCGGTCCAGGGTCGCCTCGCCGGCGCCGGCGGCTGCGGTCGACGCCGCCTTGCCGGGCTTCTTGGCCGCGGCGGGCGGCAGCAGGAACTTCACCACGTCGTCGAGCGACAGCGGCGAGGGCCGCGACGTCGCGCCGACGAAGCCGGTGACGCCAGGGGTGTTGCGTACCGCGCCCCACGACTCGTCGTTGAGCTCCATGCGCACCAGGATGTAGCCCGGCAGCACCTTGCGGTTGACCTGCTTGCGCTGGCCGTTCTTGATCTCGGTGACCTCTTCGGTGGGCACCTCGACCTGGAAGATGTAGTCGCCGACGTCGAGGTTCTGCACGCGGGTCTCGAGGTTGGCCTTCACCTTGTTCTCGTAGCCGGCGTAGGAGTGGATGACGTACCAGTCGCCGGGCCGCAGGCGCAGCTCTTTCTTGAGCGCGACGGCGGGATCGTCTTCGACGTCAGACTCCGGAGCCGCTTCCGCGACCTCGGCGGGTGCCGCGTCGGCATCCTCGCTCACCGGGTCGACGTTGGTCTCGTCGGCCGACGACAGCCCAGCCTCAGCGTCGGAATCGACGTTGGTCTCGTCGATGACGTCGACGCTCTCGGCCGAAGGCGATTCGCCCTCGAAGGAAGTCACTTGTCAGTCCTCTCTCATACTTCTGCTCGTCAGCCGAACACCAGCATCACGAGCTTGGCCAGGCCCAGATCGACCAGGCCGATCAACGCCACCATGAATGCCAGGAAGACCAGCACCACGCTGGTGTAGCTGACCATCTGCTTGCGGTTCGGCCAGATCACCTTGCGCAGCTCGGCGACGACCTGCTTCAGGTAGTTCCAGACGAAGAGGAACGGGTTGCGCCCACCTTTTCCTGGCCGATCGGCGGCCTTCTTGGCGGTCTTGGTCGCCGTGCCTGCGCCGTTCTTGGTGGGAGCGGCCTTGGTACCGGTCGCCAGGTCGACGGCCTCGCTGTCGTCCTCGGTGGCCGTGCCGCGCCGCGACCGCTTGCCCGTCGGGCGCGCTGGCCGGGTCACCACCGCGGTCTGACCGCGGTTGTCACCGGTGCTGTCGGTAACGCTGTCGGTTACGGTGCCGTCGCTTATCGAATCACGGCGTGCCGGTTCGGAATCGCTCACCGCATGCCTTTCGTCTGGTGTCTGTGGGGTCACCTTCCAGTGTCCACACTTGTCGAGTATTCAGTTGAGCAGGGGCGACAGGACTTGAACCTGCAACCTGCGGTTTTGGAGACCGCTGCTCTGCCAGTTGAGCTACGCCCCTTCAAGGATGACACTGCTGGCAGGGCCACCCGGTCCGGCCAGGGCTTACACAATTGCGCGCTCCCCGTTCGGCCGATCTTCAAACCGACGGACAGCGCGCTGGACTGGGAAAACCCCGAGGTCCGAGTGTAGCGCGGACCAGGTCTGAGTTACTAATCCGGACTGAAGCGATTACTCGCCGACGGCGGTCCGCATCACCTGGCCGGACTCCGGATCCCATCTGACCGAGATCGAGTTGTCGCCCTCGTGACCCATCATCGTCGTGTAGGCCTCCAGCACCACCTCGCCCTGCGGGTCGGTGCAGACATTTCTGGTCACCACGATGTCGGCGCCGAACCGCTCGTCGACAGACACGACGTACATGGTGCCCTGCAGCTCATCGCCGGCCTTGATCGGCCGGTGGAAGAGGAACTTCTGGTCCACCTGGACGATTTGCATGGTCTCCAGGCCCACGTCGACGTGCTGGAAGAAATGCTTCTGAATCAGATTCGCCAGAATCGACACGAAAGTCAGGGGCGCGACGAGCGCGTCGTGGCCCAGTTCGGCGGCAGCTTCCTCGTCAAGGGTGGCCGGGTCGCCTGACTTGGTGGCGATTGCGTACTGGCGGATCTGTTCGCGACCGACCACAAACGTGTCCGGATACTTCCAGACCATCCCCCGAATATCTGTCTTGAGAGCCATGTGCTACGCCAACTTCGCGGTCGCTACGGCGCGGCCGAAAATCTTCTTCCCCCCAGAAGTCGCCGACAATGCGATGGTCACCGTTTTCGTATCAGGCTCAACGGATTTCACACGACCATTGAACACGATTTCGGCGCCCCTGCCATCATTGGGCACCGGCACGACGGCGGTGAACCGGACGTTGTACTCGGTGACCGCGGCCGGATCGCCGACCCACGAGGTGACGTATCCGCCGCCAAGGCCCATGGTCAGCATGCCGTGCGCGATTGCGGTATCCAGGCCAACCTGCTTGGCGATGTCGTCGTCCCAGTGGATCGGGTTGAGGTCACCGGACACCCCGGCGTAGTTCACCAGATCTCCGCGGGTCAGCGTGATGACCTTTTCGGGAAGCTGGTCACCCACCTTCACCGACTCGAACTCACGCAGCGCCATCGTTAAAGCCACCTTCTTCTCCCTCTTCACCCGCACGTCCCGCGAGGGTCGTATAGGTCTCCTGTACGACGTCACCCGCTTCATTGGTGACGATGTTCTTGGTCACGATGATGTCGGCGCCGAAGGACCGCCGGACGGAGTGCACGTACACGTCGCAGTAGAGCCGGTCGCCGGCCTTGATCGGCGCCATGAACTTCAGTTCCTGGTCGACCTGGACGATCTTCTCGTCCTGAATGCCGATGTCGGCGCTGGCGAAGAATGCCGTCTGTGCCTGGTAGCCGAACACCGAGATGAACGTCAGCGGCGCCAGTAGCCTGTCGTGGCCGAGTTCGGCGGCGGAATTCTCGTCGAAGTATGCGGCGTCCTCGTTCTTCACCGCGACCGCGTACTCGCGAATCTTCTCCCGGCCCACGACATAATGGTCGGGATACCGGTAGTGCATCCCGACGATGTCTTCTTTCAGCGACACGATTAGTGAACCTACCTAGTCAGGCGGCGCAAACCCTCGTCGGTCGGCGCGCCGGCCCTTGTCCGATCGCTTACCGCGACTCTTTGTGAGCCTGGTGCTTGCCGCAGTTCGGGCAGAACTTCTTCAGCTCGAGCCGGTCGGGATCGTTGCGGCGATTCTTCTTCGTGATGTAGTTGCGGTGTTTGCACACCTCGCAGGCCAAAGTGATCTTCGGCCGAACGTCGGTACTGGACGCCACGTCAGCTGCCCTCTTTCTGAAATCTCTATGTTGTCTTGTAGCGATGGCCGGACTCGAACCGGCGACCTAACGATTATGAGTCGTTCGCTCTAACCGACTGAGCTACACCGCCATGTCGGGCGCCACACTCTCCCGGTGTCCACCGAGCCCCCTAACGGAATCGAACCGTTGACCTTTTCCTTACCATGGAAACGCTCTACCGACTGAGCTAAGGGGGCCAGACCCGCGCAGCCGTGGCGTGGGCCTTAAAGAGGGTACATTCTCGCGGATATCCGTGCCAAACCGCAGGTCGCTGGCCGCTACAGTCCGACGGTCACACCGGGCGAATCTGGCCCGTCGTGCAGCTCGACGGACGCCGAGCCTGCGGCCAGATCGCGAAACCGCGAAGACTTGCGATCTGCCCGCAGTCTGGACGTCAGGTGATAGGACGGAACCGTGACTGAACCCGGCGCGCCGCGCGTGGCGGTGTACCTCGACTTCGACAACATCGTCATCTCGCGGTACGACCAGATGCATGGCCGAAATTCGTTTCAGCGTGACAAGGCCGCCGGTTTCCACAAGCAACCCGGACGGCTGACCGAGGCGACCGTCGACGTCGGCGCCATCATCGACTTCGCGTCATCGTTCGGCACCCTGGTGCTGACGAAGGCCTACGCCGACTGGTCATCGGACGTCAACGCCGACTACCGGGGTCAGCTGGTGGGCCGGGCGGTCGACCTCGTTCAGCTCTTTCCCGCGGCCGCCTACGCCAAGAACGGCGCCGACATCCGGCTCGCGGTCGACGCGGTCGAGGACATGTTCCGGTTGCCCGACCTGACCCACGTGGTCATCGTCGCCGGCGATTCGGACTACATCGCGCTCGCGCAACGCTGTAAGCGCCTCGGCCGCTACGTCGTCGGCATCGGCATCACCGGTTCGATCAGCCGATCTCTCACGGCCGCCTGCGACGACTTCGTCACCTACGACGCACTGCCCGGTGTACCCACGGTCGCCCCGGCCGCGCGGCCGAAGAAGTCCACCAAGCGTGCCAAGGCGCAGGAGCCCGACGACGAGCCGGAGCAGCCCGATCCGCAGGCTGCCGCCACGGGTCTGCTGGAGCGCGCCCTGCGCATTGGCCACGAGAAGGACGACGCCGATTGGCTGCACAACTCCGCGGTCAAGGCCCAGATGAAGCGGATGGACCCGTCGTTTTCCGAAAAGTCGCTGGGGTTCAAGTCGTTCAGCGACTTCCTGCGTTCCCGCAGCGATGTGGCCGACCTCGACGAGAGCAGCACCACCCGGATGGTGCGACTCAAAACGACCGCCACATAGTCTGAGGACATGACAGACCGCCTGTACTTTCGGCAGCTGCTCTCGGGGAGAGACTTCGCGAGCGGCGACATGATCGCGGCGCAGATGCGCAACTTCGCCTACCTGATCGGCGACCGCGAAACCGGCGACGCCGTCGTCGTCGACCCGGCCTACGCCGCCCAGGACCTGGTCGACACGCTCGAGGCTGACGGCATGCACCTGTCGGGCGTGCTGGTGACCCACCACCACCCCGACCACGTCGGCGGCTCGATGATGGGCTTCGAGCTCAAGGGCCTCGCCGAGCTGCTCGAGCGGACCAGTGTCCCGGTGCACGTCAATTCCCTTGAGGCGGATTGGGTTTCACGCATCACCGGTATCGCGCGCTCCGAGCTCACCGCGCACCAGCACGGCGACAAGGTCAGCGTCGGCGATATCGACATCGAACTTCTGCACACTCCCGGCCACACTCCTGGCAGCCAGTGCTTCCTGGTGGACGGACGGCTTGTCGCCGGCGACACGCTGTTCCTCGAGGGCTGCGGGCGCACCGACTTTCCGGGCGGAGACGTCGACGCGATCTATCACAGCCTTCAGGCGCTCGCGGACTTGCCGGGCGACCCCACCGTGTTTCCTGGCCACTGGTATTCGGCGGAGCCGAGCGCCTCGCTGTCGGAGGTCAAGCGGACCAACTACGTCTACCGGGCAAGCAATCTGGACCAGTGGCGCATGTTGATGGGCGCCTGACGCACTCCGCAACGACTGTTTGCTTCAGCAAAAGCCGCGCGGGTCCCTGTGAACCGAGTTAGTCTCGCGCGATGACCACACCGCCCCCGCCCGCCGGTTGGTATCCCGATCCCGACGGCTCAGGCGGTCAACGGTATTGGGATGGATCCGCGTGGACCGAACACCAGTC
>JAJKIB010000546.1 GCA_021154745.1 Mycobacterium sp. | reverse complement strand
GTTCCGCGGACTCGCTCGCGACTTCGTCGAGAAGGAGGTGGTTCCGCACTATCCCGAGTGGGAGAAAGGCGGACGCATGCCCCGCGATGTCTTCAAGCAGATGGGTGCACTCGGCATGCTCGGCATGGCCATCCCCGAGGAGTACGGCGGCGCGGGCATGCCCGACTACCGCTACAACGTCGTCATGCAGGAGGAGGCGGCGCGTGCGTTGGTCACGCTGTCGACCGTGCGCACCCAGCTCGAGGTGATCCTGCCGTACTTCCTGCACTACGCGAACGCCGAACAGCGCGACCGGTGGTTCCCTGGGCTGGCGTCGGGCACGCTGCTGACCGCGATCGCGATGACCGAACCGGGTACCGGGTCGGATCTGGCTGGCATGCGCACCACCGCGGTGCGCGATGGTGACGACTGGATCGTCAACGGCGCCAAGACGTTTATCACCGGCGGCATGCAGGCCGATTTGGTGATCGTTGTTGCCCGCACGGCGACCGATCCGGACAACCGCCGCAAGGGTCTGACGCTGCTGGTCGTCGAGGACGGCATGCCGGGCTTCACTCGGGGCCGCGAGCTGGAGAAGATGGGCTGCAAGGTGCAGGACACCGCCGAACTGTCGTTCGTCGACGTACGCGTGCCGGCTGCCAACGTGCTGGGGGAGGAGGGCGAGGCGTTCGGCTACCTCGGCCACAACCTCCCGCAGGAGCGGCTGACCGTTGCGGTCGGGTCGGTTTCGCAGGCCAGGTCGGCGATCGCGGCGGCCATCGACTACACGAAGAACCGCAAGGCATTCGGCACGCCCGTCGCGTCGTTTCAAAACACCAAGTTTGAGCTCGCCGCGTGCTCGACGGAGGTGGAGGCCGCGCAGGCGATGCTGGACCGGGCGGTGGCGCTGCACGTCGAAGGTGAGCTGACGGCGGCCGACGCCGCGCGGGTCAAGTTGTTCTGCACGGAGATGCAGCAGCGCGTGGTCGACCGGTGTCTGCAGCTGTTCGGCGGTTACGGCTACATGATGGAGTACCCGATCGCGCGGCTGTACACGGACGCGCGGGTGGCCCGGATCTATGCGGGCACCAGCGAGGTGATGAAGGTGATCATCGCCAAATCGCTTGGCCTTTAACCGTTTTCGTCGTCAGGCGCGGGCGATGTTCTCGACGATGACCTCGCACGCCGCCTGGTAGAAGGCGCTGATCAGGGTGGAGAAGGACAGCTCGAACGGATAGATCATGTGCACTTCCAACGGATCCGGTTTCCATTCCGCTAACACGGGAACGATGCTGCCTTCGCGTAGCTCGTCAGTGCATATGATCTGAGTGGGCATCTCACCGATGCCGAGTCCTTGCAAGATGTACTGCTTGCACACCTGAAAGTTGTTGGCGCGTGCCCGCACCTGCGGTGCCGGCTCATATCGCCGCCTATGCTTGGACACCGCGAGTTTGCGCGGTCCGCAGAAGCCGAAGTCGATGAACGGCAAGCCATTTAGTTGCGCCGGATCGGTGAGCGGTTCCGCCAGCTGGCGGACGAAATCGGCTGACGCGCAAAGGAAGAGCTCGAGATCGAACACCTTTCGCGCGATCAGCGTCGAATCCTGCAGTGGCCCCGTTCCAAACACCACATCGAAGCCATCCTTGATCGGGTCGACCATGCTGTCCACCAGCCGAATGTCCAACCGGGAGTTCGGATAGCGCTGCAGGAACATGGCACCGACCCTGGAGGCGTAGTCGACGCCGAGGAAGACCGGTATGGCGACCCTTAACTCGCCCTGCGGTTCCTGCCTGCTGCCCTCCACCAAAGCGCGAACCTCGTGGGCCTCGGCCAGGATCTTCACCGCATGGTCGTACACCCTCTCGCCGAGGTCTGTCACGGTGAGCTGATGGGTGTTCTTGCGCAGCAACTTGATGCCGAGGTCGGTTTCGAGCTTGGTCAGCTTGCGGCTGACGGTGGACTTGGGCATTCCGAGCAACACTGCCGCCTTCGACAGGCTGCGGCTCTCCACCACCTTGCCGAATACCAGCAGGGCGTCGACATCGAAGGGCAGGTTCTGTTCCATGAGTCGTTCCAAATATGCAACACAGTGTTGCGGTTTTGCGGCTGTTTCGACCATTTCACCAGCTGTTACCGTCGGCCGGAGGAGGACCTCATGAGTCAAGACACCCTGGTCACCAAGCCCGCGAGTGGGTTTTGGACCGATGCCTATCCCGAACTAGGCCGTGGTCCGGTGTCGCTCGAGGACTGTGTGTCGCCGGAGTTCTACGAGAAGGAACGCGAACACGTCTTCAAGAAGACCTGGCTTTACGTCGGGCGTGTCGAACGGGTGCCGAAGTCCGGCAGCTATTTCACCCGCGAACTGAGGTTCCTGAACACTTCGGTCATCGTGGCGCGCGGCAAGGATGACGTGATCCGCGCCTTCCACAACATCTGCCCACACCGGGGCAACAAGATGCTGTGGGAGGACGACCCGTTCCAGGAGGTGCAGGGCCGCGCGCCGTTGCTGTACTGCCGCTTCCATGGCTGGCGCTACAAGCTGGACGGATCGCTGCATTCGGCCACCCGCAAGGATCTGCTGCTCGACTTCGATGCCGACAGCTGCCGAGTGCCTGCGATCCACTGCGAGGTGTGGGAAGGCTTCATCTTCATCAACCTCAACCCGGACAACACCGAGCCGCTGCGTTCGTTCCTCGGCGAGCTTGCGCACGGAATCGAGGGATATCCCTTCGAGGGACCACACCAGGTCTATCGGTTCAAAACCGAATTGCAGTGCAACTGGAAGATCTTCGTCGACGGCTTCGCGGAGAGCTACCACGGCCCGTATCTACACGCGTCGTCCTTCGGAAATCTCACCGCGGAGGCCAAAGAGGCGCTGGACAAACCGAACCCGTTCACCGACGCGTTGGCTTATCAGCTCAAGGGCCCGCATCGAATGTTCTCCTTCTCCGGCGAGCCCTCGCAGAAGACGCCGTACTCCAAGCCGATCGAGTCCGTGATGGAGGCCAGCGCGGCCGGGCCATGGACGAAGCGCACCGATCGCGGGCCCATGCCGCCCGGGCTCAATCCCACGCGCGCAGCGAAATACGGTTTCGACTCGTTCCAGTTCTTTCCCAACTTCGTGCTGATCTTCGGTTCGTCGGGCTTTTCCACCCACACCCATTGGCCGACCGGACCGCACTCACACATCTTCGAAGTCGAGATGTTCTATCAGCCCCCGAAGACACACAAGGAGCGGTTGGGGCAGGAGCTGACCGTGACGTTCCTCAACGACATCATCCTGGAAGACGCGAGTCCGTCAGAAGGCTTGCAGGCCATGCTCAACAGCGGTGCGCTGACGCATTTCACGATGAACGACGAGGAGATCCTGCTGCGTCATCTGCACAAGACGGTCGCCGACTACGTGGAGGCCGGCGAGAAGGCGGGGGCAGGGCGATGAAAGCGCTTCTGCCGCCTCAATTCTCGCAGCTCGAACAGCTGGTGCCGGAGTGGGCCATCGAGGACGGTCACGAGCGCTATGTGAAGCGCGTGAACAGTTCCATGGACCAGATACAGGCGTTCTACGACCTGGTGTTTCCCCGGGCCGAGGAAGCGGTTGCCTACATCGACAAGTTCGACTACTCCGAACCGCTGCCTGGGGATGTCGCGAACCTCCGCAACCTGCTCTACTCGCTGATCACGGTCTCCCTGGCGGTAGAGCTGTGGAAGCAACCGCGCGTAAAGCATTCCGCCAACACCATTCTCACGAGATTGAGCTGATTCGCCATGGGTCTAACTTCCGCACAACTGGATATCGTCGACCTCACGCCGAGAATCGGCAGCGAGATCAGAACCGACCTCGACACGCTGCTGAGCGGGCGGGAAGCCGACAACATCCGCGCCACGCTCGAACAGCGCGGCGTGGTGTTCTTCCGCGGTCTGGAGATCAGCGACGAACACCAGGTCGCCATCGCCAAGACACTGGGCAACATCGTGGCGAACGAGGGTGAGGAAGGCATCTACAAGATCTCGCTCGACAAGAACGTGAACCAGCGAGCCGAATACTTGAAGGGCTCGCTGTTTTGGCATTTCGACGGTTCACTGCAGCCCTATCCGAATCTCGCGACCCTATTGCGGGCGGTGAAACTGTCGGAAACCGGTGGGGAGACCGAGTTCTGCAACACCTACGCGGCGTACGACGACCTGCCGCAAGCCGACAAAGAGGGGATCGCTGACCTTCGAGTGGTTCACAGTGCCGAGCGGTCGCAGTACTACGTGACTCCCGAGATGAGCTACGACGAGATCACGTTCTGGCAGAAATCACCGACGAAGTCGTGCCCAATGGTGTGGACGCACCAGTCCGGGCGCAAGTCGCTGCTATTGGGCGCGACGGCAGACTATGTGATTGGATTGCCGGTCGAGGAAAGTCGCGCTCTACTTGCCCGCCTTCGGGATTGGGCGACGCAGCCGCAGTACGTCTATCGACACGAGTGGCAACGCGGCGACCTGCTCATCTGGGACAACACCGGAACGATGCACCGGGCGCTGCTGTATGCCGTTGACAGCGGCCGCCTCATGCACCGCACGATCCTCGCAGGCGAAGAGCCCCTGCAGTGAAACTCGGCATCGCCACGCCGGTCGTCACCAACGTCGGCGGCGCTCCCTTGGCATGGGAGAAGGACGCGTCAGTCGAAGACATCGGCCGCGTCGCCGAGACCGCGGATAGGCTCGGCTACCACCATCTGACATGCAGCGAACACATCGGACTGCCCTCGACCGAGACCGCGCGGCGCGGCGCCCGGTATTGGGATCCGCTTGCCACGTTCGGCTATGTGTCGGCCCGCACCAAACAGATCCGGCTCGCCACCATGACCCTGGTGCTCGGGTACCACCATCCGCTGGCGATCGTGAAGCGTTACGGCACATTGGATCACGTCAGTGGCGGCCGGGTGATACTGGGCGTCGGAGTCGGCTCGCTCAAGGAGGAGTTCGACCTCCTCGGCGCGCCATTCGACGACCGAGGCGCCCGTGGTGACGACGCTTTGAGGGCGCTGCGGGCGGCATTGCCGAGCAACGAGCCAGCCTATGACGGTGAGTACTACTCGTTCGGCGGGCTCACCGTTGATCCCTGCGCATTGCAGCCACACATGCCGATTTGGATCGGTGGCCGTACCAAGCGGTCGCTGCGACGGGCCGTCACACTCGCCGACGGCTGGTGCCCGTACTACGTGTCGATCGACACCGCTGTCGAGTGGCTGAAAGCCTTCGAGTTGCCTCCCGGTTTCGAGGTAGTCCTGCCGTCCGATCGCCCCCTCGATCCGGCGAAAGACCCTGAGGCGACAAAGGAAACGCTGCAGACGATGGCGGCGGGCGACACCACGATACTGTCGGCCAGGTTCATCCATCACTCGCTTGAGCACTACCTCGAGCAGATCCACGCGCTCGCTGAGCTGAATGGATGAAGGCGCCGATCGAACATGATTGAGGAGACCAGCCAGGACGACGGCCCACGGCGCCCGCTTCTGACACCTCTTTCTGCCAGTGAGTACTGCGATGATGAGTACGCCGCGGTCGGTGCGCTGATGGGCATACCCGGTGAAGATGTGCCCCGGGCCGGTTCGGGGCACGCAAGGGACCCGCTGAACTTCGACATCGTCGGTGTGCTGGCGCGTCATCCCAAGATGGCCCGAGTCTTTCTGAGTTACAACGTCTTCCTGTTGCGGCAGGGCGAACTGCCTCTGCGCCTTCGTGAATTGGCGGTGCTTCGGGTCGCTCACACTCGGCGCTCGGCATTCTTCTGGGGCGAGCATTTCAGAGTCGCGACTGCCGGTGGCCTGTCCGAAGACGACATCGCTCGTCTTGCCCGTGGCAACGACGAGTTCGCCGGAATCGACCGGCTTGTCCTCGAAGCGACCGACGAAATGCTTGTTAATGGGCGGGCATTAGCGGCGACATGGCAACGCCTCGTCGAGGCGATCGGTACACATCAGGCGATGGAGCTCATCTTCGTCGTCGGCACGTACGCGATGCTGGCGATGGCCTGTGACACGTGGAAGCTCGCGCCTCCACCAGGCAGTGCGCAACTGCCCGACCGGGCCGGCGGAGGAGCAACCTATGACGATTAGCGATCGCCCAGTCGCTCGATCGCTAGGTGCTGTTGGCTGGACAAAACCGCTGACCTGCGGGGTGACGGCGGTCCGGAGATTTTTTCGCTGAGACCCTTGTCACAGTGCCCAAACCTACCTACTGTGTGTTCACTAGGTTGGTTGAACGAAGGAGTTCGGTGTCTGCGCTGGAGTCTTCGAGGCCGTACGCCTCGCTGTTCGCCAAGGGCGAGGACCGCAGGCAGCGCATCATGGCGGTGGCCGAGCGGCTGCTCGCGCGCAACGGATGGCGCAGCACCTCATTGGCGCAGA
Source organism: Mycobacterium sp. (assembly GCA_021154745.1). Lineage (GTDB taxonomy): Bacteria > Actinomycetota > Actinomycetes > Mycobacteriales > Mycobacteriaceae > Mycobacterium. The sequence continues at coordinate 310 of JAJKIB010000546.1, read as the reverse complement.
TCGCGAAGGAAGCCGGGGTGACGCCGGCGGGGCTGCTGCATCACTTCGAGTCCAAGGAGCAGCTGCTCAACGCGGTGCTCGATGCCCGCGACGCCGACGACGACGCCCATGCGGACTATCACTCGGGCGACCTCATCACCGAGCTCAGCCGGGTGCCCGAGCGGTTTGAACGCGCTCCCGAACTCATCGGCACCTTCACCGTGCTGCTGGTGGAGAACATCGCACCCGATGCCCCGCTGCACGACCGCATGCACAAGCGGTATCGCGACGCCGTCGACATCATCACCGACATCATCAAGCGCGGTCAGAG
>JAJKIB010000545.1 GCA_021154745.1 Mycobacterium sp. | reverse complement strand
TGACAGCACACGCCTTGGCGCAAACCGGTCGACGAGCGGCACCAGCAGGGCCAGGCCGACGAGGTACCCGAGCGGTCCGCACGCCAGCGCGACGCCAACCGTCGCAAGTGATGCGCCAAGCGCGCCGGCCACATCCGCGATCGCTGGTTGAAGGGGATAGATGCTGGCGGTGCCCAGCGCGGCCGCCAGTGCCATAAACCAGACGACAGGTGTCGAAAGGACCACGGCGCGGTGGTCCGCAATGATGTCGGTTTGCATGCCAACGACGCTAGGAGACCAAGCGGCCGCGATGCTGGCGGAAAACGGACACGGCGGTCCAGGCAGCCCTACCTGGTTCGTGCACAACGCGATTGGCGAAGACAATGCCCTCAGGGTGGCGGAGGTGGCAGGAGAGGTGGTGCGGGCGGGTCTGGTTGGAATTGAACCAGCCCCGGTGGAATGTTGGTTCCTGGCGGCGGCGCAGTGCCTGGCAGCGGCTCGCCGAGTTGTTCCTGCGGCACCTGCCCCAGTAATCCGCCCTTGAGCATCCCGGCGCGGTACATGTCGATGTAACGGCCCAGCCACTCGCGACGGGTGACGTCCGCATTCTCGTCGCCCGGGGCGACGTCGAATTGCTCGCCTTGACCCGGTGCCGACGGCTGCACGTATTGCTGCGGCCCGTAGGCATTGTTGAACGGATTGAGGCTCGGGACGACGCCCGGACCCGCACCCGGTGCCGAGGGGAGCGCATTCTGGCCCAGAACGGTGTCTCGATCGAGCCCAACGACCGGGGGCGCACCGAGCGCCCCCGGGACGGGCGCCTCTCCGTTCTGCCCCAGGACGTTGAAGCCAGCGGGCCCGAGCGGCGCGCCGACCACCGGGACGGTCGGGCCTGGGGGAGGAGGCGGAGGCGCGGGTTCCCCGGGCGCGGGAAGCGGCTCAGGCGGCGGAGGATCCGCAGCAGCGGTCGCCGACAATGCGACCGCTGCTCCGACGGTAATGAACCCAGCTGCCGCAATGTTCGCGGCTGCCAATCTTTTTCGGTTGGAATCCATTCGTAACGTCAGACTGCCTTGGTCACGCCGTAGTACGCGACCACGTCGTCGGTGTCCGCCGTCGCGCTCGTCAGTGTCGCGTAGGAGCGCAGGAAGGACTGACCGACGCAGCCGTCGACCTTGATGTGGGTGTCCTTGAGGGTCACGCGAACTGGCGCGGTCTTGTAATCTTTCTTGTCCACGGTGACGGTGGACACCGTGCCGGGCTTGGCATGGATCTCGATCGTGCCGGAAATCGGGAACGTGACGCCCGTCGGAACCAGGCCGCCGCTGAACCGGGACCCCGAGGTGCCAACGCCGACCTGACCGATCAGCCTGACCTGGCCGAGTTCGATGCCGCAGCCGATCTGGTAACCGGCCTCGAGGGTGCCACCGTTGAGGCTGGTCTTGCCGTTGCCCGTGACCGTCCCGGTGAACGTGCCGCCGACAAGGTATTCGCGGGACGACACTGCGGTCGTCAGCGGTGCCACCGGAAGCTGCGTCTCATTGCTGGCAACGACGGTCAGCACCCAGCCGTCCGGGGTCGTCACGATGCCGGGCTCCGCGGAGGCGACGACACCGGTGTCCGGAGGAGGGCCGACGTCATCGGCTGGTGGGTCGGCCGCCGCAATCGGTGCGGTCCCGAGGGGGATCAATGAGCAAGCGGCCAGTGCGGCAAAGCGATTCAACATGGTTGTCTTCCGTTCGAGTTCGCAGGGGTCAGACGGCCTTGGTGACGCCGAGGTAGGTGATGACGTCGTCGGTGTTGTCGGTCGAGCTCGTGAGCGTGGCGTACGAGCGGATGAACGACTGGCCCGCGCACTGGTCGGTCTTGATCCGCACGCCTGTGATCGTGATGCGGGTCGTCGTGCCCTTGAACTTCTTTTTGTCGATGGCGACCGTCGTCACCGTGCCGGGCTTCAGGTACACCTTGCCCTGAAGGCTGACGCCGAAGCCGAAGACAGGATCGTTGCTCGCGAGTGGTATCCCGATACCCGGAGTCAAGCTCATACCGGGGTTGATCTCCGTTTCGTCGGAGATGATGCCGCAACCGATCTGCTCTCCGGCCTCGAACGAACCGCCGGCCAGCTTTGTCTTGCCACTGCCTGTGATCTTGCCCGTGAACGTACCGGCCACCAGGTACTCTCGCGATGAGATCGCGGTGGTCAGTGGCGCGACCGGCAGCTGTGTCTCATTGCTGCCGACCACCTCGAGGTGCCAGCCGTCCGGGGTGTCGAGAACTCCGGGAGGCGCCGACGGAACGGCACCTTCGGGCGGTAGCGGGTTGGTGGCATTGACCGGCACTGCGGGATCCGGGGGCGGTGGCGGGTCGGCATGCCCGAGGGGCGCGGCTGCGACCGGAATCGCGACGCAGACGGATGCCAGGATGGCAAAGCGGTTCAACATAGTGGTCTTGGCGCCTCTCGTGGGTTCGGAATCCAGGAGATCCAACGGATCTGTCGCGACGGAGCATCTAATGGTCGGGTTGCCAAACGGTGAACGGACTGCGAACAGTTCACGCCGCGTTCCCATCCAGTGGGCGTCTACGCACTGTGTTGTGGAAGACACTGTGCCCCATGCGAGTTCACAGTTTCAAGATGGCCAATGGACCGCAATTGGATATCGGTCGTTGGGTGGCTGTTCACCGTTTGGACATCTGACCCGTCGACCGTAGTCCGGGTTACTGCCCTCGAGACTGGACGGGGCTCGTCGACGTGGGTTTGGCTGGCCGGTGGACCGCGTGCCACCGGGTGAACTGAAACCCAGCTAACCCTGCGAGACCGACTACCTTGGAGGAAACGTTGAAGTCACCCCGGCTAGGTGAACGAACGCTGGTCGCGTCTGTCATCGCGTTCGGCATCGGACTGTCGGTCGCACCAGCGGCCTCGGCCGACGACGTTACTGTCGACGGGTCTGGGGCCGGCCCCGTGCAGGTTGCCGCGGGTCCCACGTCGGATAACGCCACTCCCGCCGCACTGCAGGCATGCGGGCAGTTCGCCGAGGTGCTGGACGGTTCCGCGACCTACTATGGCGACTTCGCCGACTCTTTCGAAGGGTCCGACTACGCGGACCCCGCCGTCGGCAGCAGCAACGAGGTCGGCCGCACCGCATTGCGGCAGTCCGCCGCGGTAGCCATGCAGGCAGCGCAAACTCCGGGGCTTGATCCGGCGATCGCCGAGCCGATGCGGATTTGGTCGCTCGGCGCGACCAAGCTGCTCGTCAAGATGGGACTGCGAATTCCCGGCGACAGTTTGAACTCCACCGCCACCGAGATGAACAACCAAGCTGAGAAGGTCCAAGAGGCCTGCGCTGCGGCCGGGACGCACGCGTAAATCCGGTGAAGGCGAGTCTGTTTGGCGCACTAGCGCTCAACTTTGCGCTGGCCGGTTGCGGTGGGGCTGCTTCGGGCGCGTCCGAACCACCGAAGTTGGTGCCTGACTCCGCGCTGTCCGGATTGCTGCTCAGCGCCGACGACCTCAACACGATCATGGGGACCAACGGGATGACACCGCATCCGCCCGTCGCCCAAATGGGCGATCACCGCAACCTCCTGCCCAACCTCAACTGCCTGGGAGTCTGGCAAGTCAACGAAGCACCGATCTACGACCAGAGTCATTGGAAGACGTTGCGCCAACAAATGTTTCGTTCACCGGACATCGACCAGTGGGATTCCCTGGTCGTACAGTCCGTCGTGTCCTACCGCACCGCTGATGGGGCGCGCGAGTTCCTCACAGAGTCGACGGACAGATGGTCGAAGTGCACCAATCACAACGTGAACATTCAGCTCAACGGCCAAGCGTTACCAGCGTGGCATAGTGGCGGCCTGACCAAGACCGACACCAGGCTTGCGCTGCCGTACACCCGTGGAACTGGTGACCAGACGAGGTCGTGCCAGCGGGTTCTGTCGATGGCCGCCAACGTGATTCTCGACATCCAAGCATGCAAGCCGCAGCAGCCGGACGCGATCACGCAAGCCGCTGACGTCGCTGACAAGATCGAGTCGAAACTGCCCAGATAAGGGCCTAATTCGAGCTAGCGCTCCACGTATGCGACTGTGCCAGATTTCAGGACGTGCCCGCTTCCGCGTCTGTGCCGGCACTCGCGCTCTGCTCGCCAGAGGTCGTGCCGGACTGCGCTGGCTCCTCTTGGGTCGTCTCCTGCTCGTCTTTGGTCGACTTGCCAACGGTGGCAACGGGATCCGACGTCATCTTCAAAGTGCTCTCACCGCCGCCGACCGAATGTGGCACGGCCTTTGCGCTGTCCCGCACCACGTTGGTTAACGGCTTTGACTCCTCAGCGGTGGTGGACTTCTTCTTGACGGTTGGCTCCGGGTCGGTCGCGGTGATCGCGGTTGTCGACGTCGTCTTCGACGAGGAACCGGCGGTCGCCGTCGCAGCGAGCTGGGTCAGAGACGAGAACGGTGTCGCGGGCTGATACTTGCTGGGGTCTGCGGGGATGGGATTGCCGCTGGGGTAGGCCGAGTTGACGATCTGGGTCAGCACCGGCTCCGTCAGATCGGCGATGACGTTGCCGAACACCGGCACGACGTCGCGGATCAGGTTGGTCAGCGGCAGGCCGTTGCTGGTGTAGGTGACGTAGGTGGTGTTCCCGCGCTGCGTGACGTATGCGGTGACCCGGTCGCCGGTCGGAAGGGCCCCGCACTGCGCGTCGGGACACTCGAGCACGTCGCCGCTGTTGGTGATGCCGCATGTGTTGGCGGTGCCGCAGGTGTAGAGCGGCGAACCGTCTGGCTTGACCGGCAGGTCCAGCTGGTTCTGGTTGAGATGGCGGTAGAGGTATGCGACCAACGAATTGACGGCAGCCACCGGGTTGAGCACATCGGCGGGTGCGTTCGAGTTGTAGTCGTACTCATAGCCGACGTCGACAACTCCGAGGGCGTCCGTATCTGTGGGTGAAGGGATGGGGTTTACCCCGATCAACGCAAACCAGGGATACCTGGTGCCGAAGCCACCGTTCGGCCGTGCGACGTTGTTGTCGAGGATGAAGAGGGTGTGCGGCAAGACTGGGTCGTCCTGGGCCTGCAGCTGCATGAGCAGCAAACTCGCATTGGCTGCGCCCCAGCCCGAGGAGAGCACGGCGTTCGTCTCGTCGTCATGTGCCTGCAGGGCCTGGTTGATGCCCCAGGAGCCGGTGAAGAAGTTGACGTGCTCGAGGTCGTCGCCGGTGTTGTACGGCGGCGCGTCGAACAGACCGTGGAAGAAGTCCTCGTTCCCGCTGCCGTCTGGATGCGTCGAACTGCCGACGATGATCAAGGCCGTCAAGTCGACAAGGGGTGCCGAGATGGAGGCGGGTTGGGTAGCAGCAACGCCGGCGACGGTCGTCGCGACGCCAACGGCGGCGATACCCATCGCCGTCCTGCTCACGCGCTTCGTCGCGGTCGTGCTCATTGCTGACGCCCTCCCGAGGTCTCTGTAGCAACCTATCGCGTCGAGTGGGTGTCAGGCGAGCATGCGGTCAATCCAGGTCATACATTTTCTAAGCACCCCCGGCAGGACTTGAACCTGCGACCTACCGCTTAGAAGGCGGCT
>JAJKIB010000544.1 GCA_021154745.1 Mycobacterium sp. | reverse complement strand
TCGTTCGTGATGGTTTTGGACGCCCACGCCGCCGAAGAGGAGCGTGATCTGTGCCCGCCGCCGGTGGAGATGAGCGACGGCGAGCTGAATGTCCTCGGAGACAAGATGCGTGAACGGATGGACGAACTGCGCGGCTCGACGATCGAGAAGCTGCACGTGAAGGGTCGAGCCTCGCTGCTGCGTACCTTCTAACCGAAAACGGTGATGCTTGCCCACTCCGCCGGCCACTAGGCTGATCGGTGGGGGAGGTATGGCTCGGCAATCAACGAGGCTGCATGTCAGCGGATATCGATTCCTGCTGCGCCGGATGGAGCACGCCTTGGTGCGCGGCGATGTCCGGATGCTCGACGATCCGCTTCGTGCGCAATTGCTTTCGCTGATCTCCGGTGTCGTCCTTGTGGTGATCATCGTTGCGGCGTGCGCTGTCCTTGCGTTCCTTCGACCGCCAGGAACGCTCGGCAGTGCGCCCATCGTCATGGTGCGCGACTCCGGAGCCCTTTTCGTACGCGTGGGCGACACCGTCCATCCCGTGCTCAATCTCGCGTCTGCTCGACTGATCGCCGGCACGCCCGCAAATCCCGAAGCGGTGAGTGCGGCGGCGGTCAACAACGCCAAACGCGGTCCACTGGTCGGCATTCCGGGTGCGCCAGCCACGATTTCCGCACCGCTCAGCGAGGGCGAATTGGGATGGGCGGTATGCGACGACGCCACGAATACGACCGTCATCGCCGGAGATGTACCTGGTGATGGGGTCGGCTCGGGACGCAGCGTTCTCGTCACGCCCCGATCCGAGAGCGCGGCGACAACCTATCTTTTGTATGACGGGTGGCGCGCCAGGGTGGACCTGCGCAACCGTGCCCTCGTCCGGGCGCTGCAGCTGGAAGGGGTTACGCCGCATCCTGTTTCACGTGCCCTACTGGATGCGACACCCGAGGCGCCTCCCATCGCCGCGCCTCATGTCCCCGACGCCGGCGCACCGAGCCCGCTGCGTGGATTCCCGGTCGGAAGCGTAGTCCGGGTCGCCCGCGCGGCCACCGAGGAGTACTACGTCGTACTCGCGCAGGGCATGCAAAGGATCGGCCAAGTCGCCGCTGACCTCATCCGGTTCACCGACTCCCAGAACGACCGCGACATCGAAACCGTCGCGCCCGACGTCGTCGGGGCCCTGCCGATTCTCGACACCCTGCGCGTCTCGGCATTTCCTGATCATGGGGGTGTGTCCAATGGGACGGTGGTGTGCGCGCGGTGGCGGTCCAGTCCGGCGGGCACCAATACCACTATGTTGGTGGGCAATTCGTTCCCGGTCGGTGGCGCCAGCCCAACGACGCTCGCACAGTCCGACGGTGCCGGCCCCAGCGTCGATACCTTCGCCATCCCTGTGGGTCGCAGTGCCTACGTTCGTTCGATCGGGACAGACTGGGACGGCGCGAGCACCGGCGCGCTCTACCTCGTCAACGATTCAGGCGTCGTGTTCGGACTTCGCGACGAGGACACCGCCAAGCACCTCGGTCTCGCCGGCTCGCCAGCGCCGGCGCCATGGCCGGTGCTGGCGCGGCTGCCGCGCGGGCCAGAGCTCAGCAAGGACACCGCGTCAATCGCGCGCGACAGCGTCTCTGGACCGTCGTAGTCGCGCCGCCGACGCGGTCATTGCGACTGTGGCCAGGGCTACCGCAAGACAGACCGCGGCTCCGCCGACGGCGAACTGGTGGGCCCGGCGGTCAGTGGGCGTCCCGTCGGGATACGACACAGGCCGCGATGGGGGACCCTCGAGCGCCGGTGTCGTCGTCGCATCACCGCTCACGGCAGCCAGCGCGTCGATAACGCCATGCCCCACAACCGGATCCCACCCGGCAGCCGGGCGGTGCGCCGTCTCCTCGATGCGTCGCATGACTTGTCGCGCAGTCAACTCGGGCGATCGCGATCGAACCAATGCGACGATGCCGCTGACCACCGGCGCTGCATAGCTAGTGCCCGAGATGGGTATCGGGTCGCCCGACGTGGGCAGGCTGCTCACCAAACCTTCACCGTCGGGATCCAACGACACGATGCCTTCGCCAGGCGCTGCGAGGTCCACCCACGGCCCGGCGAGGCTGAACGACGACGGCGCTCCGTGCGCATCGACGGACCCCACAGTCAACACGTAGTCGTCGTACCACGCAGGACTGACCACGACACTCACACGGTCCCAATCCGGTTGGCCGGGCCGGGCCGGGTCGGCCACCGGATTCTGCTTGGGGCACTGACCGGGACCGCCGACATTTCCCGCGGCGGCCACCACAACGACGTTTTTGACGTCGACTGCGTAGGCCAACGCGGCGCCAAGCGGGCGGTCATCCAAGCCACCGTCGGAGGGCAGGCACGCGACCGAGGACACATTGATCACCGTCGCGCCCATGTCCGCCGCGGTGCGGACAGCGCTTGCAAGCGTGTCCACATCGCCGAAGCCGGAGCCGGATGGATCGTCTTTCGCCCGGAACTTGTTGCTGGATTGCCGAATGCTGACGAGCGTGGCGTCGGGTGCGATACCACTGAACGTCGACTCGTCGGAATCCGGCTGTGCGCCGATGATCCCCGCCACCACGGTGCCGTGTCCGTCGCAATCGTCGGTGCCGTCGGCAGCGTATACGTAATCGCCGCCTGGAACGAGATGAGGGAGCAGTCGATGACGTGCCACGCCCGTATCGATCACGGCGACAGTCTGGCCAGCCCCGCGGGTGAACTTCCACAGTTGCTGCAGGCCGAGCCCTTTCAGCTGTCCTGCATCTGCTGGGGCGGCGCTAGTGGGAGGTGCTGCGACGCAACGCTCTTGCTGCTCAGTGGGTCGGGGTGGCGACGGTGGGCCCGGTTTGGGCAACATCGAATCGTCGACTGCGGGCGGCGTCACCGCGAAGGCAGACGGTGCGACGCCGAGCGGAAGCGTCGCGAGAAGGCCAGCGACGCAGAGCCTGACCATCCGTCCACCGGTGGTCGTCATGGCAGACTCAGACCGCGGATCAGCCCGTAAAGGCCGACCACCCAGCAGGCCAGCGGCACCACCGAGGCGAGCGCGAGACACTCCAACACTTCGACCGCGCGACCTGCGAGTGGATTGACCGTCGCGCCTAGTGCTGCACCCAGCATGCTCAGACCGACCGCGGTCACGAGTAGGCAAACCCAACTACCCTGTCCGGGTGCTGAAACCACGACGAGGATGAGGCCGGCCGCGCTGGCTGCCATCCCGCCGACGACGAGGGCAGTGCGGCGGCGCATATCGATGTGTGTGCGGGCGCGTAGCACCATCACCAGCCCGACCACAGCAGCGAAGAGCGCACCTTTCGGCCAGTGACGTCCGCCGTCGACGCAACCCGATGCGACGAGCACTGCACCGAGCGCGGCGGCACCCGCTGAGCCGACGACGAGTCCGGTCAAGGTGTGGTGAGCAGAAACGGACCGCGACGCCTCCTGTGCGGGATCAGTTTCTGCTACGCAATGAGCCGAACTCGGCATGGCGGGCGCCAGATCGGCCACCGCGATGGACAACCTGGCCGCCGCGCCGAGAGCGCCGACGGACAGTGTCGAGAGCGCGGCACCCATCGTGGAGACCGGCAACGTCCAGGCGACACCACACGCCGACGCCACACTGGTCAACGCGGTGAACGTCGCTAAGGCCGTCAAACAGATTGCACCACAGCGGGTGACGCGAAGCAGCAGGACCGACGTCGAGCATGCAACAGCCGCTGCGAGTAATGCGTTGGCCGGCGATGGGCCGGCGGGTACAGCGAGGAAGCCGGTTGCGGCGGAGAACACGACGGCGATGACGCCTAATGTGACGCAGAAGATCGGATCCGGGTGTGCGCGTCGCATAGCGACCGCGCCGACTGCAGACGCAACCGCAATGCCGCCGCTAGTGATCACGTGGCCGGTTGCGTGGGTGACGATGCCGGACCACATCAACACCGCCGCACCGAGCGCGGACGTGCTCAGGCATGCTGCCGTCGTCGTCAATCGCCGTGGTGCATAGCCGGTCTCGGCGGAGTCGACCACAGTGTGCCAGGGCTCGCCGGGGACGCCTACGGGCGGCGGGGCGGCCGCAGTCGTGAGCACCAACAGTTCTCCATCGCGAATGGCGTTGTCGTGCAGGCTTGTCGCGGGGTCGATCCACTCCCGGCCTACGCGCGACAGATGCCATCGCTGGCCCTCGTCTGCGGTGGCGGTATCCCGGTGGACGAGGTCGACGATCGACGGCAGTAACAGACCGACCGGCGCATCATTTGGTAACGCGAGATCCACGGTGAGTGTCCCGTGCTGAACCGCGAGGCGGCACAGTGGATCAGGCATCGCATCACCCCCCGTTTGACGCCTGCGCGTTCACAGTAACGCGGTCCCCGCGCAGGGTTGTGCGGCAATTTCGTGGCTTGTGGATGGAACCAAACGGGTGAGCACGTCGTCCTTCAGCCGATGGACTTTCCCCGCGAACCGCGACTCCAAGCACCGCCGATGGCTGAGGGCGACATCACATTGGATGCGCCGCCTGAAGTCCCGAACGCCCTGCCTGCCAATCCACTTGCGCGTCTGCTGCCGCTGGGCATGCTCGTTGCCGGCGGCGGCATGATGGCGATGTACTTCAGTTCAGGCGCCGCGTCGTCGACCCGTGGTCCCATGTTCATGTTCTTTCCGGTCATGATGGTGGCGTCAGTGCTCGGCTCGCTCGCACACGGCACCCGCGGCGGGAACCACACCGCCCAGTTGAACGAGGATCGGCGCGACTACCTCGGCTACCTCGACGCGTTGGATCAAACTCTCGCCCGGGCCGCGGTTGACCAGCATCGCTCGCAGCACTGGAGTCATCCCGACCCGGAGGCCTTGTGGACCCTGGCCGGTGGACGGCGCATGTGGGAGCGCGGTACCGACGATCCCGATTTCTGCCATATCCGGGTCGGCCGTGGTGACCAGCCGCTTTGCACCACGCTGGACGGGCCCGAGCTCGGTCCGGCCGATGCGCTGGACCCGGTGACGTCGTCAGCGTTGCAGCGGTTGATCCGACGCAGATCGGTGGTCGCCGATGTGCCGGTGGTGGTGCCACTGCGGGGGCTTTCAAAGCTCACCATCAACGGTGATTCGACCGACGCGCGCGCGTTGATTCGCGCCATCGTGTGCCAGCTGGCAGTCCTGCACAGCCCAGAAGACGTACGGATCGCAGCTGTGGTCGCTCGCGCGTCAGAAGCCGAATGGGACTGGCTGAAATGGCTTCCCCACCATCAACATCCGCGACTGGTGGACGCGCTCGGGCCCTCTAGGATGACATACCGCAGCCTCGCAGAGGCGATTGCTGCTTGCGGGCCGCCTAATGACAGTGGGTTACCCCATGTCGTGGTCATCGTCGATGTCGGCCCAACACCGGTGATTGAACAACCCTTCACTGCCGGGCCGCCGCTGCAGCTGCGTCTAGACGGCGACATGCGTCCAGACGGGTTGACGTCGAGCCAAGCTTCGGTGTGTGCCCGGCGACTGGCCCCTTACCAACTCGACTCGAGCGACGCAGCCAACGGCTCGACCACGATCGGCTGGCTCGACCTGATGGACCTGAACGACCCCGTCAGCATCGACCCTGCGCGGCAATGGAATACACGGAAAGGACGTCAGCTTCTGCGCGTCCCAATCGGTGTGTCCGAACACGACGACCCCGTGGTACTCGACATCAGAGAGGCCGCGCGAAACGGAATGGGACCGCACGGCTTGTGTGTAGGCGCCACCGGCTCCGGCAAGTCCGAATTCCTCAGGACCCTGGTGCTGGCGATGATCACTTCGCACTCCCCCGAAGCGCTCAACCTCATTCTGGTCGACTTCAAGGGCGG
>JAJKIB010000543.1 GCA_021154745.1 Mycobacterium sp. | reverse complement strand
GGCGCCGGCGATCGGTGCGATGAACATGGGCGCGAGCGTCCAGGGCAGGATCCGCATGCCCGAGCCGAGCGGCGAGTAGCCCTGCACCGTCTGGAAGAACTGCGAGAGCAGGAAGATCGAGCCGAACATTCCGAAGAACATGAACATGGACGCGGCGTTCGCCAGGGTGAACGTGGCGTTGCGGAAGAAGCGCATCGGCAACATCGGGTTCCCCGCCCGCAGCTCCCACGCCACGAACCCGACGAGCAGGACCGCACCGGCGGTCAGCGCACCCAAGATCTCGGCGCTCGCCCAGCCCTGGGCGTTACCCCGCACCAGCCCCCACACGATGCCGAACAGGCCGGCGCTCGACAGCCCGAGCCCAGGCAGGTCCAGCCTTCCGGCCGGGCCGTAGCTCTCGGTCAGCCGGGCCAGTCCGACTGGGACGAGCGCCAGCCCGATCGGCACGTTCAGCCAGAAGATCCACTGCCAGGAGATGCCCTGCACGATCGCACCGCCGACGACCGGGCCGAGCGCGACCGCGAGGCCGCTGATACCGCCCCACGCGCCGAGTGCAAGGCCCCGCTTGTCGGGCGCAACAGCCGCGCTGAGGATGGTCAGGGTCAGCGGCATGACGATGGCGCCGCCCAGCCCCTGCACGGCACGGGCCAGGTTGAGCATCTCGATCGACGGTGCCAGTGCCGCGGCGACCGAGCCGGCGGTGAACAGGCCCACGCCGAGGGAGAAAACGCGCCGGCGGCCGAAGCGGTCACCCAGCGCCGCGCCGGTCAGTAGCAAGACCGCGAAGGTGAGCGTGTATGCGTTGACCGTCCACTCCAGGCTCTCCAGCGACGCACCCAGGTCCGTACGGATAACCGGGATCGCAGTCGTCACGACCAGGTTGTCCAGGGTGACCATGAACAGCGCAACCGACGTGATCACGAACGTCCACACTGTGCGGTTCTTCATCTGTGGCTCCACTAAGTAGTGAGTCGTTACTTACAACAGTTGGGCAAAAAAATAGCTAGTTGCGCATGTCTTCCTTGCACGCCTCGATGAGCCGGCTGGCCCACGGCTCCGGGTCCTCGACCAGGTTCATCGACATCAAGATCGTGATCAGCATGCCGCAGGAGAAGAACCGGCTTACCACGGCCGGCGATTCGCCCGAGGCCCGCTCGGCAAGGTCGACCAAGTTGCGCCAGCCGCTGCGCATTATGCGTGCGATCTCGGGGTCGTCGCACGACGTCCAGGACTTGAGCATAAGCATCAGCCGGTCGCGATCCTGCATGATCTCGTTATAGGCCTCGCCCATTGCGTGCAGCGCGTCCACGCCGGTGCGGCCTTTCGCCGCTTCCTCGAAGACGTCGTACAGGTCGTCGCTGCACCGCTGGCATGCGTCGAGATAGAGGCCCTTCTTCGACCCGAAGAGCCGGAACAGGTACGGCTGCGAGATGCCGGCGGCGCGCGCGATGTCCTCGGTCGAGGTGCCGTGCAGGCCGCGCAGCGCGAACTCGTGCTGCGCCGCGTCGAGCACCGCCACGCGGCGCTCGTCTGCCGTCTGCCGGGGTGCCGCCGCCGCCTTCATAGATAGTGAGTGTTCACTCACAAGAGCGGAAAGTCAAGAGTCGGCGTGGGCGTGACCTTCGGCGGTGGGCGGTAGCCTGCGCTCATGATCGGCAGGAGAGCCGGGCTGCTCGCCTGCCTCATCATCGTGGCGGCGGTCCTGTCGGCTCCTCCCGCTGATGCCCTGACCCGGCGACAGGCGATGCACGACGCGGTGCAGTACGCAACCTCGCACGGTTACCGGATCGGTGTCGCGGTCATCGACTCGAAGACCGGCAGCAGCTATACCGGCGGCCAGGCCGACTCGTTGTTCGTCGCTGCCTCGGTCATCAAGGTTCTGATAGCGGTACGGCTGCTCGTGGAAGGCGAACTGACCGGTCAGGTCGAGCGTCTCGGCTACCGGATGATCACCCTTTCCGACAACGATGCCACCGACGAGCTCTATCCGTTGGCGGGCGGCGCAACGTTGATCCCGTGGACCGAGCGCCACTTTCACGTCAGTAACCTCGGACGTCCCGCTAGTGATCCAGCTGAATGGGGAACGACCCTCCTGGTTCCGCGCGGCCTCGCCGTGCTCTACAGCAAGCTGGCGAAGGACGCCGCGGTGGCGCCATGGTTGCTCAACGCCATGCAGCACATCCAGAAGTACTCCTATGTCGGGGAGTACCAGTGGTGGGGGCTGCCGTCAGCGACCTCGCACGCCGCGGTCAAGCAGGGTTGGAACGTCGCGCTGGGACACGCCAACGTCAACACGACCGGGTTCGTCGACCGGAACCGCTATGCGGTGGTCATTATGACGCGGGGGCCGACAAGCACCTACCTCGCGCCGATCACGCGCATGATCACCCATGCCGCGAAACTGCTCCTGCCCGACGGCCGATTCCCCGCTCCACCCCCCACGGTGGTTGGGCTCGCACGCACGGCCTCACCCACGGCTGGCGGCCGGCTGCTGACCGTATGGGGAAGCTCTTTCACGCACGTGACAGCCGTTCTTTTCGGGACACATCCGGCTACCAGCTTCGCCATCGCGACGCAGCGACGCATCACCGTGACGGTGCCACCGCACGCGGCTGGGTGGGTGCACGTCCGGGTAGTCACGACGCATGGCGTCTCCGGGCCCACCAGCGCGAACATCTTCCGCTTCGTGCCGCCTCCGAACGTTACCGGCATTCAGCCACGGCTCGGCACAACGTCCGGCGGGAACATCACAACCGTCGTCGGCCGGCACTTCTCGCGCGTCACGAAGGTGCTGTTCGGGGCAGCGCCGGCCACCTCATTCACGGTGAATTCTGAGCAGCGACTGACGGCCGTCCTGCCGGCACACGCCGCCGCTTGGGTCGACGTCCGGGTACTTACCGCATTCGGACGATCGCCACGCCACGCCGCCGATCGCTACTTGTACGACGATCCGCAGCCCGCGGTCACCGATGCACAGGCGGCTGCGGCCGGCCAAGCGGTCGATCTCTCCTGGAGCAATCCGACTAACGGCGGCTTTTCCGCCGTAAAGATCTGCCGCTCCACACAGGCGACACCGATGACGTCGACATGCTCGGCCCTCGCCACGGTCACCAAGCCTGCCGCCACCTTTGTGGACAGCACCGCCGGTTCCGCAACGACCTACTACTACGAGCTGTTCGCGGTGGACAGCCTCGGTCAGTACTCCCCCGGCGTCGCTGTGCACGTGACGGTGTGAGACGGCCGTTCCGCTAACCCTTGTCAGCGCCGCGGCGTTGGTGCGGTAACAAGGGCTGCCGAGTTCCTGCGCCGTGACGGGCCGACCCAACAAGGAGTATCCGAGACGTTGTCCGCATGTTGACGGTCGTGGCCGGGCATGCGCGACCGTGTCTTCTACCGCGAGCCGCGGGGCCTCGCCTTCTTGGCAGGCGCCTTCTTGGCAGGCGCCTTCCTGGCGGGCGCCTTGGTGGCCGGCGCCTTCCTGGCGGGCGCTTTGGCGGCCGACGCCTTGGTGGCCGGCGCAGTTTTGCGAGCAGTTGTCTTCTTTGCCGCGGTCTTCTTCGCCGGGGCCTTGCCCGCGGCCACGGCATCTTTGAACCTCGCACCGACCTTGAACGCCGGGACCTTGCGCTTCTTCACTTTCACCGCGGCGCCGGTCCGCGGATTACGCGCGGTGCGCGCCGCCCGCTCGCGACGCTCGAAGGTGCCGAAGCCGACCAGCGACACCCGGCCACCGCGGCTCACTTCGGCGACGATCTCGTCGAAGACCGCACCGACGATGCGCTCCACGCTCTTCCGGTCCGCCTCCACCCGCGTCAGCACACTGTCGATCAACTCAGCTCTGTTCACCACAACCCTTCCTCTGCTGTCCGGCTACTGTTGTCAGCCTCGCGACGCGGTCGTGTACACGTCGGGGCAATCCTGACAGGCCGGTCGACCGATCACCTGCTGCCACACCGGACCGGATCAAATGCCTCCTGCGACTGCCACACGGCGGCAACGTCGCTGCGGCGCAACTCGGCCTCGCCACCGTGCAGCCCGCCGGTGACGTGCATTCCCAGCGGAGGTACCGCTTCTGGATGGCCATGGCCGCCCGGACTGCGTCGCCCGCTCTCGTTCCGGACACCGCCGATCTCCCAAGTCTGAGCCGCACCGAGCGGTCGGGACGGGTGAAGCATTTCGCTTCACCATCGGCCCGATGGCGTGGCGGCCTTACCGTCGCGCATGCCTCGTTGCTCTCGCGTCGCTTCTCACAGCGCCGGAATGGAGCCGGTGGGGCGGAGGGTCGGTACGTCGACGGGAACGGTGTCCGGATAGATCAGCCCTGTCCCGGTGTTCAGTACCACGACGTCCTCGTCCTTACCGATCCAGCCGGATTCGCGCAACTGACCCACGGCCGCGAAGCACGCCGCGCCCTCCGGGCATACCCAGATGCCCTCGTCCCTTGCGAGTGCGCCTTGTGCGGCAAGCAGTTCGTCGTCAGTGACCGCGATCGCGGTGCCCTGAGTCGAGCGGACCGCCTCAAGGACAAGGAAGTCCCCGAGCGCCTTCGGCACGGTGATCCCGAAGGCGACCGTGTGCGGGTTCTGCGCAGCGGTGCTCTCCTCGAGACCGGCGTGGAAAGCACCGACGATCGGCGCGCAGCCAACTGCCTGCACCGCGACGAGCCGTGGCAGGTCAGCGGTGATCCAGCCGAGCTCGCTCAGTTCCCGCAGAGCCTTGTGGATGGCGATGATGCCGACGCCGCCGCCGGTCGGGTAGAGGATCACGTCCGGGCAGCGCCAGCCCAGTTGCTCGACGATCTCGTAGCCCATCGTCTTCTTGCCCTCGATGCGGTAGGGCTCCTTGAGCGTCGACGTGTCCTGATAGCCCTCCCGGGACTGCACGGCCTGTGCGACGAGTTTGCCCGCGTCGCCGATCAGCCCGTCGACGAGATACAGCTCGGCACCGGTCACGGCGCACTCCCGACGGGTGATCACCGGAGCGTCGACCGGCATCGCGATGAGCGAGCGGATGCCGGCTCGGGCGGCGTACGCAGCCCAGGCGGCACCGGCGTTGCCGTTGGTGGGCATGGCGATGCCCTGTACGCCCAGCTCGACCGCGCGCGAGACGCCGACTGCTGCGCCGCGAGCCTTGAAGGCACCGGTCGGAACCAGTCCCTCATCCTTGATGCGCAGCCCCGGGACGCCCAAACGTGCGCCGTGGCGGGGCAGCGCGAGCAATGGAGTCATGCCTTCGCCGAGGGTCACGACGTGCACGGGATCCCGCACCGGCAACAGCTCGTGATAGCGCCAGAGGTCCGGAGCGCGGCCGGCGATGTCGGCAGGCGTCATCGCACCGGAAACCTGATCGAGGTCGTACCGAGCGAGCAGCGGATCGCCTTGCGGGGTTGTGCCCTGCACGATGTCGGCGTCATGCCGTGATCCGTCGCGCGAAGACTCGAGATGACTCAGCGCCGAGAACTGCATGGACCGATCCGATCGCGATGCGCCGCAGGGGTCAACCGAGTGGCGTGCTCACGGCCGGTCGGGGCCGGCGGCACCGTCCCGGAGATGTTTGGGCACGCCGAAGTGTTCCGGTGCCGCGACGCGGAACGCCCGCAGCGATTCCGGATCCGGGCGCGCCCGCCGCCAGGCCCGGTGTCAGTCGACCTCGGCGACACGCAAGGCGGCAGCGGGCCGATGTCCGAATGGCCGGCCCGCCGATGCCGCCGGGTCATTGACCGTCGCATCCCCGAGTGGATCGGCCACGGCCTCGGATGTCTGTGCGTGGCTTGCCGAGGTATTGGTGTCGATCTTGATCGGGTGGGTCATGTCCTCAAGGCTGACTCCTGCCGGCTCCGGCAGCACCCGGGTCAGCGCAAATCCGAGGACCGACACGGCGCCGGTGAGCAGAAGTGTGCCGCGCAGCCCCAGCGATGTTTGCAGCAGCGGGAACAGGAACACCCCGATGAACGCGCCGGCCTTGCCGATTCCCGCCGCGATGCCGTGCCCGGTGGCGCGCATCGCGACCGGGAAAACTTCGCTGGGGATCACGAAGGTGGTCATGTTGGGGCCGAACTCGGTGAAGAAATAGCTCACCCCATAGACGAGCAGGAACGGGACAACCAACGTGGTCATGCCCGGTACGGCCGCGATCAGCGTGAAGCAGGCGGCCATCACCGCGAAGCCCAGTAGTTGCAGTCGCCGGTGCCCGATGCGGTCCATGAAGATGATCCCGAGCACGTAGCCGGGCAGTGCGGCCACCACGAAGATCGCTAACTGCAGCGCGATCTTGGTCATCGTGCTGGCCTCCGGCGAGATCAAGCTCAAGATCTGGGGGGTGGAGATGGTGTTGCCGTAGTAGGCGTAGTCCAGCAGGAACCAACTCCCGGCGGTTCCGGCTAGCAGCGTCAGGTATCGGCGGTCGCTCAGGAAAGCCCGCAGCCCGATCTGGCGGCCGGCGACAGCGGCGCCGCTGCCCTTGACCTGACCGCGGGTGAAGTCTGCGAGTTGGCTGGCGGCCTGCTCGGCCTGGCCTTGGACCTGAGCCTGGTAGCGCGGCGATTCCGGCATCCGGCTGCGCAGATAGATCACCGCGGCGGCGGGTACCGCGCCGAGCCCGAGCATGACCCGCCAGGCCGTGGTGTCGCTGACGCCGGCGCCAAGCAGCGCCAGCGCGATCAGCGGCCCGACGATCAGCCCGAGGGCCTGGGTTGCGAACACCATCCCGACCAGCTTGCCGCGGTCCTTGCGGTTGGCGTATTCGCTCATCAGCACCGCGCTGACCGGGTAGTCACCACCCACCCCGATTCCCAGCAGAAACCGAAAGGCGATCAGCACCCAGTAGTTCGGTGACAGCGCGGACCCCAGCGAACCCGCGATCATGATCGCGGCAACGATCCAGTACACCCGCTTGCGGCCCACCAGATCGGCGAAGCGCCCGAACACGAGCGCGCCGAGAAACGCCGCGGCCAGCATTGTGCTGTTGAGCAGCGCGAGCCGCCCGGAACTGAGATGCCAATCCTTTGTGATCAACGCAGCAGCGATCCCGATGATGAACAGGTCATAGGCGTCGGTGAAGAACCCCATCCCCGACACGAGCACCGCCCGCAGATGGAACCGGCCAAGCGGCGCCTCGTCGAGCGCGACAATCAAGTCCCTGGACTGGATGTCAGTCATGCAAACCCCCCGGCTGTCCAGGCCCGCTAGTCGCCGCCGATCGGGGCCGCGCTCCCTGTTGGACGTAGTGGAGGCGAAAGTAGCCGCAGCAACATATGGACTGCCGACCGGCGGGTGAACAACAAACGAACAGCGGGTGTCCGGCAGCCGACCTGAACCCGAACCATCCGCACCGAATCGGTCATCAGGGCAAATGTGGACCGCCACTCAGCATCGCCGCCGCCGGAGGCCACCGAGTTCGTGGCACCCGCGACGACGCGCTGCGATCTCGTGACTCTCGATCAGGTCACCGCTCCCGGCCTGACGATGGAGCGCACGAACCGGACCCCGGAGCGCGCGGTCAGCCGCGGAGTGAGCAGCGTCTACGCTGACCGGGTGCCTGTGGTGGGCAGCAAACTGCACGTGCCCTCGCCGCGCCGCCGGTTGGTGCAGCGCACGCGTCTGACCGACCGGCTGGGCACGGACAACGGCGAAGAGCCGCGGTTGGTCCTCATCGCGGCGCCGGCTGGTTTCGGCAAGACCACGCTCCTGGCGCAGTGGCTGTCCGCGGTCGAATCCGCGCAGCGCAGGGTGGCGTCGCTGGCTCTCGATTCGGGCGACGCCGACCTTCGACGGTTCCTGACGAACCTCCTGACCGCGATTCGGAGTGCGGAACCGGGGGTTGGTGCCGAGGCGCTTGCCCTGCTTGAGGCCGGCGGTGCCACGCCGACCGACGTAATCCTGGTCAGCCTGATCAACGATCTCGACCTCGTCGCCGGACCGACGGTGGTGGCACTCGACGACTATCACCTGATCGATGCGGCCGCCGTCCATGAGGCGGTGACCTTCTTGCTCGACAATCTGCCTCCGCAGGTCACCGTG
>JAJKIB010000542.1 GCA_021154745.1 Mycobacterium sp. | reverse complement strand
GTCGCCCGCGGTGAGGCGTTCCTGCTGCAGGGCGGCGACTGCGCGGAGACGTTCGTCGACAACACCGAACCGCACATTCGGGCCAACATTCGCACCCTGCTACAGATGGCCGTCGTGCTGACCTACGGCGCCAGCATGCCGGTGGTCAAGGTGGCGCGCATCGCGGGCCAGTACGCCAAGCCGCGGTCGTCAGATATCGACGCCCTTGGCCTGAGGTCCTACCGCGGCGACATGATCAACGGCTTCGCGCCCGATGCTGCGGCCCGCGAGCACGACGCGTCACGTCTGGTGCGGGCCTACGCCAATGCCAGCGCGGCGATGAACCTGGTGCGCGCGCTGACCGCCTCAGGCCTTGCCTCGCTGCATCTGGTGCACGACTGGAACCGGGAGTTCGTCCGGACCTCGCCCGCGGGTGCCCGCTACGAGGCGCTGGCCAGCGAGATCGATCGCGGTCTGACGTTCATGAGCGCATGCGGCGTTGACGACCACAACCTGCAGACCGCCGAGATCTACGCCAGCCATGAGGCTTTGGTGCTCGACTACGAGCGGGCCATGTTGCGGCTGTCCACCGACTTCCCGGTCGAGAATCCCGAGCCGCGGCTGTACGACCTGTCCGCGCATTACGTGTGGATCGGGGAGCGCACCCGTCAGCTCGACGGCGCGCATGTCGCGTTCGCGGAAACGATCGCCAACCCGATCGGCGTGAAGATCGGCCCGACGATGTCGCCCGAGCTCGCAGTCGAGTACGTGGAGCGGCTCGATCCGCACAACCAGCCGGGACGGCTGACGCTGGTCAGCAGGCTGGGCAACAACAAGGTGCGCGACGTGCTGCCGCCGATCATCGAAAAGGTCCAGGCCACCGGTCACCAGGTGATCTGGCAGTGCGACCCGATGCACGGCAACACCCACGAGAGCTCGACCGGATACAAGACCCGCCACTTCGACCGCATCGTCGACGAGGTGCAGGGCTTCTTCGAGGTGCACCGTGCGCTGGGTACACACCCCGGCGGTATCCACGTCGAGATCACCGGCGAGAACGTCACAGAATGCCTCGGCGGCGCCCAGGACATCTCGGACTCCGACCTGGCCGGCCGCTATGAGACGGCCTGCGATCCCCGGCTGAACACCCAGCAGAGTCTGGAATTGGCATTCCTGGTCGCGGAGATGCTCCGCGACTAGGCATCGCCATGGTCGGGCACACTCGTGCACGCGTCCGGGTTGCCCGCCGATGACCTGTGCCGGCTAGATCAGCGTCCCGATGTTGCCGCCGAGCGTCCACGCGGCGGCCGCGATCAGCCCGGTGAGCGTCAGCACGGCGACCACCCAGAACAGCAGTGCCCGTTTGGCCCGTTGCCCCGCCCAGTAGAACTCATCGATGTCGATGCCCGCGAATTGCCCTGATGCAGGCGCATATTCGGGCTCCTGCAGCTGCCAGTCGTCGCGGGTTAGTTCCCTGGTGTGCTGGCGGGGTGTCAGCACGGGCGGTTGCTTAACGGTGGTGTCGGTGGTGGCGTGCTGAGCCCGCGACTCGCTGCGGTGCAGTGCCGCAGACAGATGCTGCGCCGAGTTGCGCGGCGCGGGCACCCGGAATGAGGGCAGCCCCAGTTCGTTGACGATCTCGTCGAGTTCGGCGCCCATGTCTTGGGCGTCGGCGTACCGCTCGGCGGGATCGCGCGCGGTGGCGTGGGCCACCAGATTGTCGAATTGCGCTGGGACACCGGCGATTACCCCGCTCGGCGGCGGCACGTCATTGTCCATGCGCTGGTATGCCACCGCTAGCGCGGAATCGCCGGTGAACGGCGTGAGACCGGTCAGGAGTTCGTAAGCCAGGATGCCTATGGAGTACACGTCGCTGCGCGGCCCGGCGTCGCCGGTGCTGACCTGCTCGGGTGAGAGGTACGCTGCGGTGCCCAAAATCACGCTGGTGGAGGTGATCTTCGCTTCGGCGACCGCCCGCACCAAACCGAAGTCGGCGATCTTGACGTCGCCGCCGTCGGAGATCAGCACATTCTCCGGCTTGATGTCGCGGTGCACCAGCCCGGCGCGATGCGCGACCGCAAGCCCGCCCAGCACCGGGCGCAGCACCGCTGCGACGGCATGCGGTGGCATCGGGCCGCGCTCACGCAGCAGTTCTCGCAGCGTGCCACCCTCGATGAGCTCCATCACAAGAAATGGGTGCTGGCCGTCGATGCCCTGGTCGTAGACCGCGACCAGGCCCGGATCCTTCAGCCTCGCCACCGCCCGCGCCTCGCGCTGGAACCGGGTCAGGAACTGATTGTCACCGGCATACCGGGAATCCATGATCTTCAGCGCCACCGGCCGATCCAACCGCAGATCGAGCCCGCGGTACACCGCGGACATGCCGCCCGTCGCGATCATCACCTCGACGCGGTACCGCCCGTCCAGCACGGCCCCCACGAGCCGGTCAGATTGCTGGTAGGGCTCCACCGAAGACATGTTACGAGTCCGCCCTTTCGTCTTAGACTCAGTGCGGTGAGCAGCATTCCGTCCGCCGACGACGTTCTTGACCCCGGCGAGGCCGTCTACGACGTGCCCGCTGTTGCAGATTTGCTCGGGGTTCCCGTGACGAAGGTGCATCAGCAGCTGCGGGAAGGACACCTTGTCGCGGTGCGGCGCGAGGGCGCGGTGGTGGTGCCCAAGGCCTTCTTCGACGACACCGGGCACGTGGTGAAGAGCCTGTCCGGGCTGCTCGTGGTGCTGCACGACGGCGGCTACCGCGACACCGAGATCGTGCGATGGTTGTTCACGCCAGACCCGTCACTGACCATCAGCCGCGACGGCTCGACGGAGCCGCAGGCTAATGCCCGGCCGGTCGATGCGCTGCACTCGCATCAGGCCCGGGAAGTGGTCCGTCGGGCCCAGGCGATGGCGTACTAGGCTCAGCCGCCTTGTCGAGCGAATACCAAGCCGCCGCAGCGCATGCCGTGGCGAGCAGTACATGTATCCACGAGTACATGCCGTGTGAACCATCTGGCTTCCAGATCACCGTGATCCACGTCGACAGGCCAGCGAGCACCGCGATCGCCTGCCGGCCCTGGGTCAGCGCGGCCACCACCGCCAACGGCCACGTGTAGTACCACGGCAGCGCAGCCGGAACGAACAGCACCACCACGAGCATCACCAATGCGATACCGATCAGCGCCTCGCGGTCGGTGTGGCGAAACCGCCACCACGTCAACGGAAGTGAGATCGCGATGATTGCTATCCCGATGATCCGGGTGACGTCGAGCACGGCGTAGAAGTTCACCGGCAACAGCAGGCTGCCGAACACATTGATCAGGTTCGACGCGGCGGTCGGGACGGTCAACCAGTTGATGATCTTCACCGATCCGGCCAGCGCGGTCAGCCAGCCCAGTCCCACACCCGCCAGCCAGGACAACACGGCGAACACCGCAACGAATATCACCGCAGATGCTGCCGTCGCCGCGGCGAACGCCTTCACCGGCGAGTATCCGCGCCCGTCGCGCAGGTGCCGCATCCATACCCACACCATGAACGGAAGGGCCAGTCCCGCCGTGGCTTTCACGGCCACCGCGACCGCAATCAGGCCGACACCCCAGATCTGACGGCCGCCGAAGGTCAGCGCGATGCCGGCCACCATCAAACCGACCATCAGCATCTCGTTGTGCACGCCACCCATCAGGTGAACGATCACCAAGGGGTTCAGCACGCAGATCCACAGCGCGGCCGCACCGTTGGCGCCGACATGGCGGGCCACCCGCGGCGCCGCCCAGATCAGCAGGGCAAGGCCGGGCAGCATGCACAGCCGCAACAGCATGGTCCCTGCCACCACATCGTTGCCCACCAGCATGGTGACGAACTTGGCGACAAGAATGAATGCGGGCCCGTACGGCGCGGTCGTCGTGGTCCAGATCGGACTCACGTTGTCCAGCAACGAGTTCGGATTGTCGATCGGGCCGACGGCGTATGGGTCGAAGCCGTCGCGCAGCAGGGCGCCCTGCGCCAGATAGGAGTAGGTATCGCGACTGAACACGGGAACGGACAGCAGCAGCGGCGCCAACCAGAATCCGGTTGTCGCCACCATCGTATATTCGGTTGCGGTGCGGTCGATCACCCGGCGGCCCAGCCGCAGCCAGGCGATCAGCATCAGGGCCACGCCGCCCCACAACAGCACCGACGACAGCACCAGACCGTGACCGAATCGAAGCCAGGACAGGTGCAGCGACTCCAGAAGTGGATCGTGTAGCCGGGTGCTGCCCGCGCCGAGCCCGCCTGCGGTGATCGACACGGCACCCAGTGCGCCCAGCAGTGCCGGTCGTGCCTCCGGCGAGGTCGCAAACGACGTCAGTCTCCAAAGATGATGCGCGGGCCCTGTTTTCGGGGCCTGCGCCGGCGTCGATGTTGTCATGCTCCTAGGCGGACCGGTTCGCGGCCAATCTGGCGAGCTCGGAGAGGCCGACCTTGGCTAGGACGTCGATCGGCGCGGCGTTGAGGATCTCCAGCGATCGGCGGGTCAACGAATCGATGCGCTCCTCGACCGCGGCCAGCGCCCCGACCGATTCGATGACCAGACACAGTTCCTTCACCTGGGCTTCGGACAGCTCGGTCCCGATGGAGGTTCGCAAGAGTTTGGCCGAGACGGGATCCACCTTCTCGGCCCGCTCGACGGCCTCGGCCAGCAGCACTGTGCGCTTGCCGGAGCGAAGGTCGTCGCCTGACGGCTTGCCCGTGACTACCGGGTTGCCGAACACGCCGAGCACGTCGTCACGCAACTGGAACGCCACACCGAGGCTGGTTCCGAGCTCGTGGAAAGCGGCGAGGACATCGGGGCGATCGGCGGCGGCCGCAGCGCCGAACTGCAACGGCCGGGAGATTGTGTACGACGCGGTCTTGTAGATGTTGACCGTCATCGCCGACGCAACTGATTCAGCGCCGCTGGATTCGGCGACGATGTCGAGGTACTGCCCGCCCAGCACTTCGGTCCGGATAGCTGACCAGACCCGCCGCACGCGCAAGTGTGCATCGGCGGGCAGGTCGGCGGTGGCGACGATGTCGTCGGCCCACACCAACGCCAGGTCGCCCAGCAGAATCGCCGCCGACATCCCGAATTGTTCGGACGATCCGTGCCACTGGCTCTCGCGGTGCTTGTCGGTGAACAGCCGGTGCACGGTCGGCAGCCCACGGCGGGTGGCCGAGGCGTCGATCACATCGTCGTGCACCAGCGCGCACGCGTGCAGCAACTCCAGGGCCGAGAACAGTCGCAGCATCGACGGATCGAGCGGATCTTGACCTGCATCCGTCACCGCGCGCCAGCCCCAGTAGGCGAACGCCGGGCGCAGCCGTTTACCACCGCGCAGCACGAATTCCTCGAGGGCGGCGGTCAACTCCGCGTAGTCGGTGCCGATATAAGCGGCGTCACTGCGGCGATTGCGGAGATACTCACGCAATTGGTCGGTGACGGCGCTGGCCAACTCGACGGCTGACGGTGCCGCTGCATCCACGCTCAGCGGGCGCCCCTTTCCGAAAGTAAGTCTGATGTGCTGGCCCCCGAGTCCATTCAGCGTAGAGCGTGCGACCGGTTTTGTACCAAGTCAGGGCATCGGCGAGCGGTCGCGGCTCGTGTAGGCCAGCCCCCCGATGATTCCGGCCACGAGGAACGACGCGATGCCAAGCCAAATCGCCGCGCCTGTGAACGAGCGGGCACTGGGATCGGTGTAGCGGGCCTGTGCGCTCATGGTGCTGACCACGCCGGGCCGCAACTTCCATTCGACGACCTCCGACGACACCTG
>JAJKIB010000541.1 GCA_021154745.1 Mycobacterium sp. | reverse complement strand
TGGGCATCACCAACCCCCCCATCGACGAGTTGCTGGACCGCGCGTCGAGCAAGTACGCGCTGGTGATCTACGCCGCCAAGCGGGCGCGCCAGATCAACGACTACTACAACCAGCTCGGCGACGGCATCCTCGAGTACGTCGGCCCACTGGTCGAGCCCGGCCTGCAGGAAAAGCCGTTGTCGATCGCGCTTCGCGAAATCCACGAAGACCTGCTCGAGCACACCGAGGGCGAGTAACCGGGCGGGGGCCGTCAAGTGACGGAGCGCAAGCGGATCATCGTCGGCGTCGCCGGTGGCATCGCCGCCTATAAGGCCGCCACCGTCGTCCGCCAGCTGACCGAGGCCGGTCACTCCGTCCGCGTCGTGCCCACCGAGTCCGCGCTGCGCTTCATCGGCGCCGCCACCTTCGAAGCCCTGTCCGGAAACCCCGTGCACACCGGCGTCTGGGATGACGTCCACGAGGTGCCGCACGTCCGCATCGGCCAGGAAGCCGACCTCGTCGTCGTCGCGCCTGCCACCGCTGACCTGCTGGCCCGCGCGGTAGCCGGCCGCGCCGACGACCTGCTGACCGCGACGCTGCTGACCGCGCGGTGTCCAGTGCTGTATGCACCCGCGATGCACACCGAGATGTGGTTTCATCCGGCGACCGTCGACAATGTCGCGACATTGCGCCGCCGCGGCGCCGTCGTGCTCGAACCCGCATCCGGCCGCCTGACGGGCGCCGACACCGGCGCAGGCCGCCTGCCCGAAGCCGAGGAGATCACCACGCTCGCCCAGCTGCTGCTGGCCCGCGGCGACGCGCTGCCCTACGACCTGGCCGGCGTAAGGGTGCTGGTCTCGGCGGGCGGCACCCGCGAACCCATCGACCCGGTCCGATTCATCGGCAACCGCAGCTCGGGCAAGCAGGGCTATGCGATGGCCCGTGTGATGGCACAGCGCGGCGCCGAGGTGACACTCATCGCAGGCAACACCGCGGGGCTGATTGATCCGGCCGGTGTCGAGGTCGTCCACATCGGCTCCGCCGCCCAGTTGAAAGACGCCGTTTCCAAGCACGCACCCGATTCACATGTGCTCGTGATGGCCGCAGCGGTCGCCGATTTCCGGCCGACCCAGATGCAGACGAGCAAGATCAAGAAATCCAACGACCCCAACGCCGCCGCACCGGTCATCGAGCTGACTCGCACCGACGACGTGCTCGCCGGTGCCGTGCGGGCCCGTGCCGACGGTCAACTGCCCAACATGCGGGCCATCGTCGGATTCGCTGCAGAAACCGGCGATGTGAATGGCGACGTGCTTTTCCACGCTCGCGCGAAATTACAGCGCAAAGGCTGCGATTTGCTCGTGGTCAATGCCGTCGGCGAGAATCGGGCGTTCGAAGTCGACAACAACGACGGATGGTTGCTTGCGTCGGACGGCACCGAATCCGCATTGGAGCACGGTTCGAAAACTCTGATGGCCAGCCGTATTGTGGACGCGATCGCGGCCTTCCTGCACGCCAGCGGCGGGTAGTGCCGAAGCAGTCATCAGGCTGCACCTAAAGGTTGCGCGAGCGGGCGGCGCAAGCTTGGGTGCACCAGACAACAGATATAATTCGATTGACTAAGTTTCGGAAAGGGATCGAACCGTGAGCGATGCTCGGCTGTTTACCAGTGAGTCGGTAACCGAGGGCCACCCCGACAAGATCTGTGACGCCATCAGCGACTCCGTGCTCGACGCGTTGCTCGCGCAGGATCCGAAGTCCCGTGTCGCAGTGGAGACGCTGGTGACTACCGGGCAGGTGCACGTCGTCGGAGAGGTCACCACGTCGGCCAAGGAGGCCTTCGCCGACATCACCAACACCGTGCGCGCGCGCATCCTCGACATCGGCTACGACTCGTCGGACAAGGGCTTCGACGGCACGACCTGCGGCGTGAACATCGGCATCGGTGCGCAGTCACCAGACATCGCCCAGGGCGTCGACACCGCGCACGAGACCCGAGTCGAGGGCGCAGGTGACCCGCTGGACGCCCAGGGCGCAGGGGATCAGGGCCTGATGTTCGGCTACGCGATCAAGGACACCCCCGAGTTCATGCCGCTACCGATCGCGCTGGCCCATCGCCTCGCCCGCCGGCTGACCGAGGTCCGCAAGAGCGGCGTCCTGGACTACCTGCGCCCCGACGGCAAGACGCAGGTCACCGTGCAGTACGACGGCACCACCCCGGTGCGGCTGGACACGGTCGTGCTGTCGACTCAGCACGCCGACGGCATCGACCTGGAACACACGCTGACCCCCGACATCCGCGAGAAGGTCGTCAACACGGTGCTCAACGACCTCGGGCACGACACCATGGACACCTCGGACTACCGGCTGCTGGTCAACCCGACCGGCAAGTTCGTGCTCGGCGGCCCGATGGGCGACGCCGGCCTGACCGGCCGCAAGATCATCGTCGACACCTACGGCGGGTGGGCCCGCCACGGCGGCGGCGCATTCTCCGGCAAAGATCCGTCCAAGGTGGACCGTTCGGCCGCCTACGCGATGCGCTGGGTGGCAAAGAACGTGGTCGCAGCCGGCCTGGCCGAACGCGTCGAGGTGCAGGTCGCCTATGCGATCGGCAAGGCGGCCCCGGTCGGGCTGTTCGTCGAGACATTCGGCAGCGAGACCGTCGACCCGGCCCGAATCGAGAAGGCCATCACGTCCGTCTTCGACCTGCGGCCCGGCGCGATCATCCGCGACCTGGACCTGTTGCGCCCGATCTACGCGCAGACCGCCGCGTACGGCCACTTCGGCCGCACCGACATCGAGCTGCCATGGGAGCAGACCAACAAGGTCGACGAGCTCAAGGCATCGGTCTAGCTCGCTTTTTCCGCGAGACTGCACCTATCGCGGGACCCACTTTCGCGCAACAACTGCAGTCTCGCGGTCGCGCCGGCCTCGCGTCAGGCCGTGAACTCGTAGTCCTTCAGCGGGAAGCGGCGGCTGCGCCACATCGTCTCGAGCGTGGAGGCCCGTCGCAGCGGGACGTCTCCGTTCGAATCGAAGTAGTAGCTGTTGGCGAGCGCGCAGCTGTCCTGCCAGAAGATCTGCGTATGCCGCTTGCGCATCATCTCGGCGAAGTAGCGCGAGTTGGCCTCGTCGGTCACCTCGACGCGTGTGGTTCCCGTGCGACGGGCCTGGCTCAGGCATCGCACGATGTGGTGCGTCTGCGTCTCGATGAGCGCGAAGAACGACGAGCCGTTGTAGCCGTACGGCCCGCACACCGTGAAGAAGTTCGGGAATCCCGGCAGGCTGACACCCTCGTAGGCCTGGAGGCGGTTCTCCTTCCAGAACTCGCTCAGCGAAACGCCGCCCCTGCCCCTGATCTCGTAGGTCAGGGTGTCGACGTCCAACACTTTGAATCCGGTCGCCAGGATGAGCACGTCGACATCGTGCGATTCGCCGTCGTTGGTCGCCACGCCGGAGCCGGTGATCTTGTCGATGGGCTCGGTGACCAACCGGACGTTGTCCCGGTTGAACGTGGCCAGGTAGGTGTTGTGGAAACCCGGTCGCTTGCAGCCGACGGCGTATCGGGGAGTGAGCTTGTCCCGCACCACCGGATCTGTGACCTCACGGCGCAAAAACGCCTTTCCGAGCGCCTCGCCGCGCTTGGCCAGCGGGAACACCGTGAAGAACTGCGCTGACAACGGGAATGTCAACTCGACATAGGTCTGGCTGAGCAGTCGCTGAACGGCCATGCCGCCGGGCACGCGCATCGCCCAACGCACCAGCCGCGGCAAGGGCACGTCGAATTTGGGCAGGCACCAGATCGGTGTGCGCTGAAACACGGTGAGGTGCTGCACAATTGGAGCGATCTCCGGGATGACCTGGACGGCCGACGCGCCGGTGCCGATGATCGCGACGCGCTTACCCGTCAGGTCCTGGTCGTGGTCCCAGCGGGCGGTGTGCATCGTCACGCCAGCGAACGAGTCGACGCCGTCGATGTCGGGCACGTTCGGGACCGTCAGCACACCACCGGCGTTGATCATGAATCGCGAAGTGATGACGCCGCCGGGGTCGGTGCGGATGTGCCAGAGGCCGTCCGCGACATTGAAATCCGCGCGGAGGACCTTGGTGGAGAAGCGGATCTTTGGACGCAGCCCGTACTTGTCCACGCAATACTGCGCGTAGGCCTTCAGCTCCTCTCCTGGCGCGTAGGTGCGTGTCCAGTGCGGACTCTTCTCGAACGAGAACTGGTAGGAGAACGACGGAATGTCAACGGCGATACCGGGATACGTGTTCCAGTACCACGTGCCACCGGGACCGTCGCCGGCCTCGATCACCAGGTAGTCACCGAGGCCGGCCTTGTCGAGTTTGACGGCGGCACCGATGCCGGAAAAGCCGCCGCCGACGATGACGGTGGTGTAGTCGGGCACTGTCTTCATCTATCAGTGCTCCTCTCGTCCGCCGGCCCGCGCCTGTGTGCGATGACGTGCATCCCGTGCTTGGGCCGCAACGTCAGCGTCGCTTCGAGTTCTACCGGATAGCCGGGGCATACGTCGAATGTGAACCGCTGGCTCATGATCGCGGCCATCAGCACCATCTCCATCAGCGCGAAGCTCTGCCCGATGCAGATTCGGCGACCGCCACCGAACGGCAGATACGCTGAGCGGGGCCGGTCTTTGGGGGCGTCGCCAAGGAATCGCGTGGGGTCGAACGCCTCGGGCTCGGGCCACCAGCGCTCGTCGTGGTGGATGTGGTGGATCGGAATCAGCACCGTCGTGCGCGGGCGGATGTGGTGCCCGTCGATGATGTCGTCCTCGATCGCCTCCCGCGCGATCATCCACACCGCCGAGAAGTAGCGCTGCGATTCCTGGATGCAGGCGGTGGTCCACGGCAGTCGCCTCAAGTCGTCGGCGCTGGGCCGGCGGCCGCCGAGATTGTCGTCGATCTCGGCGAGCATCCGATCTCGGGCATCGGGGTTGAGCGACATCAGGTACCAGAACCACGACATCGCGTTGGCGGTCGTCTCGTGTCCTGCGAGCATGAACGTCAGCGCCTCATCACGGATGCGCTTGCGTGGCCATGTGCCGTTGTCGGCCTGGAACAACAAGTTCAACAGGTCCGTGGCGCCCGTCGGATGCGCGATGCGGTCGTCGAGCACGGCATTGACCGCCGTATCCAGCGCCAGGGCGATCTTCTGGCCTTCGCGCAGCGGCGGAGGCAGCGGCACCCCGGAGAACGTGCACCACGACAGCGCGTCGTATACCGGTCGCGGCATGAGGCCCCACAGGCCGATTCGACCGAGGCGCTCAGTGCGTCGCAGCCCGCGGGTAGTCAGGTCCTTCATGCTGTGCACCAGTGGCCCGAAATCCTGGCTGAACAGGGCATTCGCGACCACCCGCAAGGTGGCCTCGATCATCGTCGCGTGCATGTCGAACTCCGTCTGCGCAGGAATTTCGGCGGTCACGCGTTCTATGGGATCGATCATCAGGTCGACGATCTCGTTGAGGTGACGGCGCGCGAACGTCGGATTGAGGGTCGCGCGATGTGCGGCCCACGAGTCGCCTTCGTCGGTCAGCAGGTTGATGCCCGCAGCGGCACGGATCGCCTCGTACTCGTTGGACTTGACGTATTTCAGCCGGGCCCTGTGCAACACGTGGTCGACATAGTCGGGGTGGGTCAATGACACGAAACGCCTTCCTGCGCAACGAAATCGGGAGACATCATGTCCGCGTACGTGGGCCAGGAAGCCACCGTTGGCGTCGAATCCGATGGTGATCGCCTCGCGCGTCATCGTCCATGTGTTCAGCCGTTGCGCCGGTGCCGCCATACGTCAACGGTAAGAGTGACAGCGGGGGTCCGGAATGGGACTATCGGACAGAGAGTTGGGATTTTAGGACAGATGGCTTCGACGACATGGTCGCCCGACCTTCGGCGTCCGGTCTATACGACCCGGGTGCTATGTGAGGTCGCCAACGAGCGCGGCATCGTGACGTCCGACATCCTCGCTGGCACTGCGATCGGACCCGATGACCTCGACGATCCCGAGGCGGTGGTGGCGGCATCCGATGAGATCGTCGCGGTACGCAGGATGCTGGCCGTGCTGCCGGATACCGCCGGCCTGGGCATCGATGTGGGCAGCAGGTTCCGCCTGACCCACCTCGGCTTGTTCGGCTTTGCGGCGATGTCGTGC
>JAJKIB010000540.1 GCA_021154745.1 Mycobacterium sp. | reverse complement strand
CGCGGGGGATGCGGCCACCGGTGACCTTGTTCTCGAACTCGTACGTCGCACCGTCCTCGCCGCTAAACGGCTCGATCGAGATGAGCACCTTCGCGAACTGTCCCGAACCGCCGGTCTGCTTCTTGTGGGTGAATTCGACCTTCTCGACCGCCCGCTTGATGGTCTCCTTGTAGGCCACCTGGGGCTTGCCGACGTTGGCCTCGACCTTGAACTCGCGCTTCATCCGGTCGACGAGGATGTCGAGGTGAAGCTCGCCCATGCCGCCGATGACGGTCTGGCCGGTCTCCTGATCCAGGTGCACCTTGAAGGTCGGATCCTCCTCGGCCAGCTTCTGGATCGCGGTGCCAAGCTTTTCCTGGTCACTCTTGGTCTTGGGCTCGATGGCCACCTCGATAACCGGATCGGGGAAGGTCATCGACTCCAGCACGATCTGATCGTTCGAGTCGCTCAGCGTGTCGCCCGTCGTGGTGTCCTTGAGGCCGATCACGGCGTAGATGTGGCCGGCCGACGCCGTCTCCACCGGGTTCTCCTTGTTGGAGTGCATCTGGAACAGCTTGCCCAGCCGCTCCTTCTTGCCCTTGGTGGCGTTGATGACCTGTGCGCCGGAGTCGACCTTGCCCGAGTACACCCGGACGTAGGTGAGCTTGCCGAAGAACGGGTGCGTGGCCACCTTGAACGCCAGCGCGGAGAACGGCTCGTCGGTCGACGGCTTGCGGACGATCTCTTCGTCTTCCTTACCCGGAACGTGACCAGTTGCCGCCGGCACGTCCAGCGGCGAGGGCAGGTAGTCGACCACCGCGTCCAGCATCGGCTGCACGCCCTTGTTCTTGAACGCACTGCCGCACAGCACCAAGTAGGCCTCGGAGTTGATGGTCAGCTTGCGCAGCGCACCCTTGATCTCCTCGACGGACAATTCCTCGCCGCCGAAATACTTCTCCAGCAGTGCCTCGTCGGTCTCGGCGACGGCCTCGAGCAGCTTGGTGCGGTACTCGTCGGCCTTGTCGGCCAGATCGGCAGGGATCTCCACGGTGTCGTAGGTCTCGCCGAGCTTGGTCTCACCGCGCCACACCTTGGCGTTCATCTCGACCAGGTCGACGACGCCCTCGAACTCGCTCTCGGAGCCGATCGGCAACTGGATCGGGATCACGATGGCACCGAGGCGGTCCTCCATGGTCTTCACCGAGAAGTAGAAGTCCGCGCCGATCTTGTCCATCTTGTTGACGAAGCAGATGCGCGGGACGTTGTACTTGTCGGCTTGGCGCCAGACCTGCTCGGACTGAGGCTCGACGCCTTCCTTGCCGTCAAACACGGCGACGGCACCGTCGAGCACCCGAAGGCTGCGCTCCACCTCGACGGTGAAGTCGACGTGTCCCGGGGTGTCGATCAGGTTGATCTGATGGTCTTTCCAGAATGTCGTGGTGGCAGCCGAGGTGATGGTGATCCCTCGCTCCTGCTCCTGCTCCATCCAGTCCATCGTGGCGGCGCCGTCATGCACCTCACCGATCTTGTAGCTGATACCGGTGTAGTAAAGGATGCGCTCGGTCGTCGTGGTCTTGCCGGCATCGATGTGCGCCATGATGCCGATGTTGCGGACCTTGTTCAGGTCGGTCAGCACGTCCTTCTGTGCCACAGAAGTCATCTCTTTCGCTTGATAGTTGCTGTTTGTCAGCCGTGACTTTCCAGCGCCCCAGCCGCACCGCCGGGGCGGCTCTCACCAGCGGTAGTGCGCGAAGGCGCGGTTTGCCTCGGCCATCTTGTGGGTGTCCTCACGTCGTTTGACGGCGGCACCCAGGCCATTGCTGGCATCGAGAATCTCGTTCGCCAGGCGCTCGACCATCGTCTTCTCCCGGCGGGCCTTGGAAAAGCTCACCAGCCAGCGCAGTGCCAGCGTGACGGACCGTTCGGCGCGCACCTCGACGGGAACCTGGTAGGTCGCACCACCGACACGGCGGCTACGGACCTCCAGTGCGGGCTTGACGTTGTCGAGAGCGCGCTTGAGAGTGACGACCGGATCGGTGCCGGTCTTGTCACGAGCCTGCTCGAGCGCACCATAAACAATGCGTTCGGCCAGCGATTTCTTCCCATCGAGCAGCACCTTGTTGACCAGCTGGGTGACCAACTGCGACCCGTAGACCGGGTCGTTGACCAACGGACGCTTAGGCGCGGGACCCTTGCGCGGCATCAGCTCTTCTCCTTCTTCGCGCCGTAGCGGCTGCGGGCTTGCTTGCGGTTCTTCACGCCTTGCGTGTCCAGCGAGCCGCGGATGATCTTGTAGCGCACACCCGGCAGGTCCTTCACACGACCGCCACGCACCAGCACCATCGAGTGCTCCTGCAGGTTGTGTCCCTCGCCGGGGATGTAGGCGGTGACCTCAACCTGGCTCGTCAGCTTGACGCGCGCGACCTTGCGAAGCGCCGAGTTCGGCTTCTTCGGGGTGGTGGTGTACACGCGGGTGCACACGCCGCGACGCTGCGGGCTGCCCCTGAGGGCCGCGGTCTTGACCTTGGCGATCTTGTCACGGCGACCCTTGCGGACCAGCTGGTTGATGGTTGGCATGTACCGGCTTTCTCTGTTGCTCTGTCTTCTCAAGTCTCTGTACTGCAGTCATGTCCCGCTCGCTTACCCCGCGACCGGGTGTGTCGCATGCGCCCGCCGCGAAGAAATTCTCTAGGCTTCGTGGACACGCGAATTGGCCCGGCGTGCAAGCATGCTTGCGG
Source organism: Mycobacterium sp. (assembly GCA_021154745.1). Lineage (GTDB taxonomy): Bacteria > Actinomycetota > Actinomycetes > Mycobacteriales > Mycobacteriaceae > Mycobacterium. The sequence continues at coordinate 10,589 of JAJKIB010000540.1, read as the reverse complement.
AACTTCACGTCTGCAAGCGCCTTATTTGCCAGGCACGATCGTCCACAATACCAGGACGGGCGCAGCGCTCCAAACCCGTCAGATGCCGCTTAAGCGCAGGTCAGCGTTACCGTCTCTCCATGCCGGACGCCAGCCGCATCACCATGTCGGTGAACACCGCGTCGGTGTCGATGCCGTTCATTGCCCCGGTCATCTCCAGCAGCACGAAACCATGCATCGCCGACCAGAATTCCAGCGCGGCATAGAACGCGCTATCGCCGTCAAGCCCGTAGGAGGCCAGCACCGAGATGACCGGCTCGGCGGCCGCCCGGGTCGCGTCGGTGAACTCGGGATCGTCGCCGCCGAGCGGCATCCGGGTGAACGCCGAATAGCGACCGGGATGGTGATGCGCGTAGCTGCGGTAGGCGCTGGCCATCGCCGTCACCGCGTCGTCGCGGGTGCGCCCCTGGCCGACGGTCTTGAGCATCTCGATGATGTCGCCGACCACCCGCATCCGCACGGTGCGGCGCAGGTCATCGAGGCTCTGGACGTGGTTGTACAACGACGGGCCCTTGGTGCCGAGCTGGTTGGCCAGCGCGTTGATGGTCAGCGCGTCCCAGCCCTCACGGTCGAGGAACGTCAGTGCGGCGTTGACGATCGAATCTCGGCTCAACCTGGCGGGTCGTCGGCCGACCCCCGATGTCGCCGACCGAGCCGTTCCAGATGACTGCAGAGCTGCCATATGCCGCCCGCCCTTCGTTTGCACCCAAGACTTGATCTGCGAAAACTAACACCTCTAGTTTCGCTGAGCTCAGTTGACGCGCTCTTGACTGAGCTCGGCGAGTTGCCCGGTGATCGTGCACAGATCGGGCAGCATCGCAGGATTCATCGTCTGGATCGACCAGGTGATGACGTCGGTGCCCTTGGCAACATAGATGCTGCACGCGTTGGCGTCGTAGGCCTTGAAGCCCTTGTTGCCGTCGATCGACAGCTCGGTCAGCGTACGACCGGCCTGCTGTTCCAGCGACCGTTCGGTGTCCATATCGCTGCCGCGGTACCACCAGGTCGAGATGCCCATGCCCTGGCCGAAGGTGCCCAGCACCGTGTTCTCCTGCCAGAAGCACCCGGCGTCGCTGACCACCGCCTTGGTGAACATCGACGATCCGACGGCCTTGGTGACGTCGTCGTCGGTGATCCCGTTGCAGTCGGCGCTGCGGAATCCATCGCCAGGTGGCGGTGCCGGTGTGGTGGGCGCCGCCGACTCGTCCGACGGGCCGCAACCGACCAGCAGCATCGCCACGGCGGCGACCCAGCACCTCGACAACGATCTCGGGACCACGGTCACATGTCCGACTGCAACGTGGCGGTGAGCAGCTTCTCGGCATCCGTGCAGGGATCTCCGTTGCGCTGGCCGCGGAACTGCACCCACCAGCTGAGTACCCCGGTGCCCGCCGCCGCCGTGGCAGAACAGGCTGCGCCAGTGTTGTCGCGACGCGCCAGGAACGCCTGATGGCGTTCGACGACCTTCTCGGTGATCGTCGCGCCGCGCTCGGTGGCAAGCACGCGCTCGCGATCGAGGCTGCCGGTCTCATACCAAGAGAAGGTGACGTCGACAATGCCCGAGCCGCGAGCCAACACGTACTGGCAGACCGCGCCGCTGTAGGGCCGCACGATGTGGTCGGCGCCGATCGTCTGCTGGATCGAGCCGTCGACCAACAACCCGCACCGGTCATCGACGTATCCATAGCTGCGGTTGGGATCGGGCACAGCAGACTGCGCCCGCCGCGCTGTCCCGCTGACGGTCTGAGAACACCCAGCGACGGCCACTACCGCTGTGACCGCCGCAGCGGCTACCGCCGCAAAACAACCGACACGCCAACGCATCGTTCATCACGCTACCCAGCGCGGTCACCGAAGGCGACTCGTGCGAACCACTGCCGCGACGGCCGGTGAGAGACGTACGCTCCCTGCATGACATCGAAGGCTGTGGGTCGCTCGGTGGCGGCATGCATGATCGCGTTGCCGGTCGCGCTTGGCCTGGGAGTCCCGTCGGCTCAGGCGAAGAACGGCGACACCCACATCTATGGGAACGGAATCGAGCAGACGATCGACTGCAACGAGTCGACGCTGTTGGTCAACGGCAGCTACAACACGATCTACGCGCTGGGCAGCTGCTGGGCGGTCACGTTGCAGGGTTCGTCGAACATGGTGATTGCCGACAACGTCGTTGACAACGTCCTCGTGTATGGAAGCGACCAGACCGTGTTATACAAGAGTGGAGAGCCCGTCGTGTGGGACCGCGGCCGCGAACTGGGCATGGTCAACCGCGTTGATCGGGTGGCCGCGTGAGCATTCGGCTTTTCGCAGCGGTCACGGTCACCGCGCTGGCCATCGCCGGCTGCGGCTCGGAGAGCAAGGAAACCAACAGCCCGACCGCGACAGCGGGTTCGTCGGGGGCGCAGGTCGAGATCGGCAACACGATCAATTACGGCTCGTTCGGCACCACCGCGGATATCGATTGCGCCGACGGCAAGTCGCTCAACATCGGCGGGTCCAACAACACCCTGACCGTGAAGGGCGCGTGCTCCAACGTGAACATCGGCGGCGCCGACAACAAGGTCACCTTCGACAAGGTCGACAAGGAGATCAGTGTTGTCGGTCTGAACAACACCGTCACCTACAAGGACGGCGACCCGAAGATCAACGACACCGGGTCGAACAACAAGATCAGCAAGGGCTAGGCGCTCGCGCCGTGGCGGCCGGCCCCGGCCGCGAATCGTGCGGCGCCCTCCAGCGATTCGGCTGCGACGCGCGAGATGCTGGCGAATTCAAAGTCCATGGCCTCGGCTTCGGATGCCCCCCACTGGTTCAGCATCGACAGCCGGTCCGACCGCATGCACTGCTGCGGCAACTGGGCGAGTTCGGCAGCGAGTTCCTCAGCACGTTGGCGTGCTTGGCCTTCGGGCACGACGCGATTGGCCAGCCCGATCATCAATGCCTCCTGTGCATCCACGGCGCGGCCGGTGAGGATCATGTCCATGGCCCGGCTGTGACCGATCAGCCGCGGCAGCCGGACCGTCCCGCCGTCGATCAGCGGCACGCCCCAGCGTCGGCAGAACACACCCATGATCGCGTCCTCCTCGACGACGCGCATGTCGCACCACAGCGCCAATTCCAGCCCGCCCGCGACCGCGTGACCACTGACGGCGGCGATCACCGGCTTGGACAACACCATCCGGCTCGGACCCATCGGGCCTGGGCCGGAGCGATGCACCGGGTTGGCATCAGCTGTACCGAACGCCTTGAGATCGGCTCCCGCACAGAAGGTTCCGTTGTCACCCCACAGCACCGCGACCGACGCCGAGTCATCCTTGTCGAATTCGTCGAACGCTTCGTACAACCCCGCGGCCGCCGGCCCGTTGACGGCGTTGCGCGCCTCGGGCCGATTCATGATCACGGTCGTCACCGCGCCGCTGCGTTCGACCCGCACTCCACCACTCGTCACGTCGCCTCCATCAATTCGACACCGTCGCGCCGCGCGACCAGTTCCGCGGCGAAGTTCGTGTAGGCCTTCCGCAACGCATCGCCAGGCCAGTCGTCGGGCAGCAGTTCGTCGGGCAGCACCGGATCGGTCAACAGGTGGCGCACCATGCCGGCCGCAGTGACGAATCGACCGGGAACGTCGGTCGCCGTTGCCATTTCACCGAGCAGTTCATGGCCGATAGTGACCCATGCCGGTAGGTCCCACAGCCGGGCGGCGAGTTCTGCGGGGTCGTCGTCGCGGGAATGCAGTATCCTCAGCCGGTCGAGCACGTCGGTCGTCAGCTCGACGTCGAGGTTGTCGGGCCGGAGCCAGACGCCCTCCCGAAGTTCGGCGAATCGCATGTCCTGCAGAGTGTTTCGTAATGCGGCTCGGGTGCGGGCGTCGGTGCCGACGCTGGTGATCACCAGCGTCGTCCAGGTTCCGCGCCACTTGCGTAGCTTGGGATTGATCGCGTCGTCCTGGCGGCGCTGCCGGGCCAGCAGCCGATCGGAGAGCCGGTAGCCGTCTTCGGAGCGCACCAGGTCACCCGCGCTCACCATCCGGGTCAGTGCCACCCGTACCGTCGGCTCCCTGATATCGAAATCAGCTGTGAGCCTGATGAGTTCGCTCGCGGTGGCCCAGGCCGGGTGGGCGCCGAGCAATACACTCAGCACGACCGAACGGGCCGTCAGCGTCGGCATGGCTACACCCCGGACCCCTTGCGGCCGTGGTCGCCGAACGGCTCGTCGCGCTGGCGGACGGCTTCGCGGAAACCGTGCTCCCGTGCCTGCGCGACGAACGCGTGGCCCTCCGGGGTGTGGCGGGCGACGCCGTCGAAGATCGTCGAGATCATCGCGCTGTTGGCCACCCCCTGGTTGTACAGTGCGCTGTTCATCGCCAGTTTGACCATGATGAGCTGGTTGACCGGCACCGCTGCGATCCGCTCGACGAGGCGCTCAGTGCGCTCGTCGAGGTCCTCGGGATCCGGCGCCTCGACCGCCAATCCCCATTCGGCGGCCTGTGCGCCGGTTATGCAATCACCGGTCAGCAGAAGGCGTTTGGCGCGTTGGTCGCCGAGGCGATGCGCCCACATACCGGCAGCGGGTACACCCCAGACCCGGGTTGGCGGGTAGCCGATCTTGGCGTCGGCGGCCGCGATCACCTGATCGGCGTGCAGGGCAATGTCCGTGCCGCCAGCCACGCAGTAGCCGTGGATCTTGGCAACCGTCGGCTTGTCGGCGTGCATCAGGCTCGAGAAGCCGCGGACGAACCGGCTCATCATCTGATAGTCGATCATCGGGTCCCACGGCTGATCGGGCAGATGGTTGATGGCCTGCGTCTTGCCGGAGAGCACCGTGTCTTTGTACGGGCTGCCGCCGCCGGCGGACGACGAGCCCTCTGCGTAGGCGGACAGATCGAATCCGGCACAAAAGCCTTGGCCCCGGCCGGATACCAGAATCACGTGTACTCCTGGGTCCAGGTCGGCCCGTTCGACAAGTGCCGACAGTTCCAGCGGAGTGTCGGCGACGATCGCATTGCCCTTCTCGGGGCGGTTGAAGGTAATGCGCGCAACCCGATCGGTGACCTCGTAGGTCATCGTCTTGAGGTTGTCGAAGTCCACCGGCCTGATGGCGTGTGTCATCCTTTGACCAGAGCCCTCTCGATGATCGGCGCGAGATCCAGTCCGGTGGGAAGGGTTCCGAAGGCACCGCCCCACTGTCCGGCCAGTCGGGAGGCCAGAAAGGCTTCTGCGACGGCGGGGTGGCCGTGACGCACCAACAGCGAGCCCTGCAGTGCCAGCGAGATGTCCTCAGCGACCTTGCGAGCCCGGTACTGGATCGTGTCGTAATCTTCCAGCTGCGGTTTGAGCGCGTCGACGTGGGCGTCCAGTCGCGGGTCCTGACCCGTGGTCTTGGCGAGCTCGTCGAACAACACGTCGACGCACTCCGGCCGAGTTGCCATGGCGCGCAAGGTATCCAGCGCGCTGACATTGCCGGAGCCTTCCCAGATGCCCATCAGTGGCGCCTCGCGGTAGAGCCGCGGCATGCCCGATTCCTCGACATAGCCGTTGCCGCCAAGACACTCCATCGCCTCGGCCGCGTGCGGAGTGGCGCGCTTGCACACCCAGTACTTGCCGGCCGCCAGGCCGATGCGCCGCAGCAGCGTCTCGCGTTCGTCGCCGCGCACCGCGTTGTCAGTGGCGCCGGCCATCCGCATCGCGAGCATGGTCGCGGCTTCGGCTTCGACGGCGAGATCGGCGAGCACGTTGCGCATCAACGGCTGGTCAATCAGATAGGCGCCGAACGCCTTTCGGTGCTGAGCGTGGTGAATGGCACGGGTCAGACCGCTGCGCATGCTCGTCGCACTACCAAGTGTGCAGTCCAGGCGGGTGAGGTTGACCATCTCGATGATGGTCGGCACACCGCGACCCTCCTCGCCGACCAACCAGGCGGTGGCCCCGTCGTACTCGACCTCGCTCGAGGCGTTTGCGTGGTTGCCCAGCTTGTCCTTGAGGCGCTGCAGGAACATCCGATTGCGGCTGCCGTCGGGCAGGATCCGCGGCAGGAAGAAGCAGCTCAGTCCGTGTGGGGCCTGGGCCAACACGAGGAAGATGTCGCACATCGGCGCCGAGGTGAACCACTTGTGGCCGGTGAGGCTGTAGGTGCCGTCGGCGTTCGGCGTGGCCTGGGTGGTGCCGGCGCGAACGTCGGAGCCGCCCTGCTTCTCGGTCATCGACATGCCCGCGGTGATGCCCACCTTGGTGGCGGGCACCTTCATTTCAGGGTCGTATTCGCGGCTGGCGAGCAGCGGTTCGTAGGTGGCGGCCAGTTCGGGATTGTTGCGCAGCGCGGGCACGACGGCGTACGTCATCGAGATCGGGCAGATATGGCCGGGCTCGGGTGTCCACACCGAGGTCTTGGCGGCGCGAACGACGTGGGCTCCGGGGCGGTCGTCCGCCCACGGCGCGCCGTGCAGGCCGTGGCCGACCGCGACCTTCATCAGCTCGTGGTACGCCGGGTCGTACTCGACCTCGTCGACCCGGTGGCCGTAGCGGTCGTGGGTGCGCAGGATCGGCTGGTTGCGGTCGGCGAGCTCACCCCAGCGCTGCGCCTGCCGGCCGCCGGACAGCGCCCCGAGTTCGGTGACCTCGTCGAGGCCCCACTCGCCGCCCTCGCGGATCAGCGCCTCGGTCAGTACGGGCGATGTCGCGGGGTTGTAGTCCTCCAGCGGCGGGACCTGATTGGTGACGACATGCGTGTCTGGCATGCCACCATGTTACAGTTTTCCGACAGTCGCACAAGAGACGTAATAAGCTGGTCACCCATCCCCGCGAGTGTCTGTACGCGACACACCGTCGGGATAGGCGACGACAAACTTGGCGCTGTCGGCCAATTCGTCTCCGCCATAAGCCCTTTCGGCCCGCACCCGACGCTTACGTCATGTCACGGTGAAGTGCTCAGCGCAACCTCAGCTTCGTGTCCTGCGGGGCTCAGTCGGCGCGCTTCATAGCGATTGAGGGCCATCACCGCGACGACGGCGAGCATCCACCCGAGCAGAATGTCGACGACATAGTGCTCGGCCGTGTACACCAACGTGAACGCCATGGTCAGCACATACGTGACGAGCAGCGGCCGCCACACGTGCCGCACCCGGGTCCATAGGAACGCCGCGATCGCTGCCGTTAGGGCCGCATGCAGCGACGGGATCGCCGCCACCAGGTTGACGCTCGACTGCCCCTGGTCTATCAGCGCGGTGGCCGAGTGAAGGTTCAATTTGCCCCAACCCCGCGTGACGATCCGCTCGACCCAGTCGTTGGCGCCGTCCTGGGTGGTGTGCATCGCGCCGAGCAGTCCGCCGTCGGGCACACCCCGCGCCGGGCCGAACATGCACTGCGGATCCGGCAGACCGCCAGCGACGTCTGCAGGCGTGCACCGGGCGGCCGCCCACGGCGGCGCCGCTGGCAGCAGCGCATAGATGATGAGCGCTGTGAAGGACAGCCCGACGAACAACCGTACGAACGCCTTCCACTCGTCTCGATTGCGTAGCCACAACACCGCGGCGACCACGTAGGGAAGGATGAAGAACGACATGTAAACGGTGCTGATGGCGATCTCCCACCACGGTGGGTAGGGCAGCTTCAACCGCTCCTGCAGCCATACCGTCGGCACGGTGCCGAAGAACATTGCGCGATCGACGTCGACCTGCCAGTGCCACATCGTGGGCCGGCCGATGAGCGTCGCCGCTCCCCTGCTCAGGTCGTAGGCAGCGAGCACCAATGCGAACGGAAGCCAGTCCCGAACGACGTAGAGGACGCGGCGGCCCTGTCCGATGCTCGCGGCGACAAGACCGGTGCAGATGTAGACAAGCAGGAGTTCACGGTTGAATGCGAAACCGGTCGTGATGGTCCGGTAGACCACCACGACAGCCCAAACTGCGATGGCGACACGTCGGGTGATCCTAAGGCGACGTTCGCGGGTCTCACCCGGATCTTCGGCGTGCGCCAGTGCAATTGGCGAGTCGTCGATCGCGGACACAACGGCCTTTCACCCTCGGGAAGATGGTGGTTCCCGGCGAATAGCCTAACTAACCTCACCGCCACCGATTGTTATGAAGGCGTTCGGTTATCGAACCGTGTCTCAGACCCGGCTAGTCCAAGTGTTCGCGCAGGAACGCGATGTCGTCCTTTCGGCCCTCATCGGCGGTCTCGCAGATCACCGGGGCGTCGGCGGCCTTGACGACCGCAACCAGCAGCTCGGGCTCGATCTGTCCGGTGCCGAAGTTGGCGTGCCGATCCGCACCCGAACCCGCGGCGTCCCGAGAGTCGTTGCAGTGCACCAGGTCGATGCGGCCGGTGATGCTCATGATCCGCTCGACGGCGTCGACGAGCTTCTCGCCCGCAGCCCAGGCATGGCAGGTGTCGAGGCAGAAGCCGATGCCCTTGTCGCCGATGTGGTCCCACAGGCGGGCGATGGTGTCGAAATGCCGGGCCATCGCATGGTCGCCGCCCGCGGTGTTCTCCAGATAGACGGCTACGTCGGTCTCGAGGTACTCCAGCGCCTTGCGCCAGCGGTCGTAGCCGGCCTCCCAATCGTTGTCGTCGGCATGGCCGCCATGCACGATCACCGCAGTCGCGTTGATCTCCGAGGCCGCGTCGCAGGTGTCCTGCAGGATCTTGCGCGACGGGATGCGCACCCGGTTGTTGGCCGATGCCACGTTGATCAGGTACGGCGCATGCACGTACAGCGGCATGCTCGCGGCCTTCAGCACCTCGGCGTCCTCGCGGGGTTTGGGCTTCTTCCAGCTCTGCGGGTTGCCGAGGAAGAACTGCACCACGTCGGCGCCGTCGGCCTGGGCAGCGGCCAGGGGATCGTCTTGGTGGACGTGCGAACCAATAAGCACGGGCTCGAGTCTAGTGAGCCCGTCCGACACCGCTCCCCGCGAGCAGGCGCGTACACCCCTTTTTCAGGAGGAAATGGGGGTTTGCGCGTCTGCTCACCCAGCGATGCGGCCACGCTCGAGATGGCTAAAGATCCGGGTGACCAGTTCGTACGGATGCTTGCGGACGTCATCGACGACCATAGGGACGGTGGTCCACCCGCATTCCTGCAATCTCGCCGTCGTTATGCGGTCGTGCTTCCACCCCTCGGGGTTCGCATGCCACTCGACGCTCTCGTACTCGGCAACAACCTTGGAATCCGGCCAAGCAAAATCGACCCGCCACAGTTTGCCGTGGCGGTCAACGATTTCGAACTGCAATTCCGGCAACGGCAATCCACCATCGATAAAGACCAGCCGGACCTCGCTTTCCATCGGAGACTCGGCGCGGCCGTCGGCAAGCGGCACAAGCGCGCGGACCGAGACGATGCCGCGTCGACCCTTCTGCTCGGTCACCGCCGCCGTGAGCTCTGCGGGACTGCAGCACTCGACATGTAGCGCGGCGTCGAGGACGGCGAGCGCGCGGGGACGGCGGAGCGTCCTCCCGATCTCCACCGCAGTCCACGCTGGCGCCGTTGCAAGTCGACCTTGAATCTTCCTGAGCGGTGCACCAATTCGTTGGTGCACCATGACATCGGGCGACGGCCGCATACGGATGCCGGGATCCAGGATGTGAAGCCGGCTGTCGGGTTCGGTGTCGAAGCCCCACATCTCGGCGGCCGTTTGCATGCAAGCAACGATGCGCATGCCAGACGCCAGCTCGAGCGCGGCGAGCCTGGCCGCTAAATCGGGCGGCTTCAGCGCGTAGACACCACGCCGGAGGCGAATGAGCTTCCCGCCTCGGACCGCGACCTCCAGTTTCTTGGGGAATATGACGGTAAGCAGCTCGCCGGTCGTGGCCACACCGCCATTAGCGGCGAACATCTCCGCCAGGGCCTCGAGCGACATGCAATGCATGCTCGTGGCACGTCACGCCCGGTGGAAACCCCCCGTCCTCCGAGGTTGTGGATAACCCCGCGACAAGACGCGAAAACCCCCAAAACCGCAAGATTTTGGGGGTTTTCGCGTCTGCTCGCGCAGACTGACTGGACTAGCGGTAGTCGCTGTAGCCGTAGTCGTCCAGCGGCACCGCGGCACCGGTGGCCTGGCCGAAGTCGGGGCTGTAGTACTGATCCTCGTACGACGGGATCGTGTACGCGGCGGCCCGCGCCTCTTCGGTCGGCTGCACCTGGATGTTGCGGTACCTGTTGATGCCGGTACCGGCCGGGATCAGCTTGCCGATGATCACGTTCTCCTTCAGACCCTGCAGCTTGTCGCTGCGGCAGTTGATCGCCGCATCGGTCAGCACTCGCGTGGTCTCCTGGAACGACGCCGCCGACAGCCACGAATCGGTGGCCAGTGACGCCTTCGTGATGCCCATCAGGACCGGGCGACCGGCCGCGGGCTCGGCGCCCTCGGCCACTACCCGACGGTTCTCGGCCTCGAACTCGCCACGCTCGGTCAGCGAGCCGGGCAGGAACTCCGTCGCACCCGAATCGATGATCGTGACGCGACGCAGCATCTGCCGGACGATCACCTCGATGTGCTTGTCGTGGATCGACACGCCCTGAGCGCGGTAGACCTCCTGGACCTCCTTGACGAGGTGGATCTG
>JAJKIB010000539.1 GCA_021154745.1 Mycobacterium sp. | reverse complement strand
CTGGTGGCGGAACGGGCCAAGGCGAAGCGGTTGATCACGTTCCACCACGACCCGGCGCACTCCGACGACGACCTGGACCGGCTGTGCTCCGGTCTGACTGTCGCTGCCGCGGGGTCGGGTGTCGACGTGCTCGCCGCGCACGAGGGTCTGAAATTCGAAGTCTGAGGTGTCAGGCTGTGCCTGATTTCTTGATCTTCCGCCAACCGCCTGCTCGGTTGTTCGTCACGATCTGCTGGAGCATGTTCGTCAGCGCCGTGGCGGGCACCGCGTCGCCCTCGTGGAAGGCGATGCAGCGAGCGGTTGCGTTGGCATGGCCGCTCGTGATGATCTGCTCCGGATCCGGGACGATCGCGCCGTCGTAGAGGAACAGGTTGACGTGGTCCCGTGCCGCCAGGAGCGCGCACACATTGCCGTCGAGAACGAAATACGGCTGGACCGTCCGCTTGATCGTCTCGTGGATCTCGGGGTCGGCGGCGTGGATGAGTCGCCGAAGCTCCGCGCAGATCGCCTGCTGCCAGGCGGGTAGTCCGTCGATGTAGGCGTCCACCCGCTCGTCGCGCGTGCCCATCAGCGGATTGCGAACCAGACGAGACACCCCGCACCGGCGACAAGGCAATACACGCCGAACGGGCGCAGCGAGCGATTGGCGAAGTATCGGGTGAGGAACCGCACGGAGAGGTACGCGGCCACGCCGGAGAGCACCGAGCCGAAGAGCACCTCGCCGCGGATCCCATCGCCCAGCGGCCCGGCCAGGTCGCCGAGCTTGAGCGCACCGGCGGCCAGGATGACCGGCGTGGCGAGCAGGAACGAAAAGCGCGCCGCGTCCTCGCGTGACAAGCCGGCGAGCATGCCGCTCACCATCGCCACGCCCGAGCGCGAGATGCCCGGCGCCAACGCCAGGATCTGCGTCGAGCCGATGCCGACGGCGTGGCCAACCGACTCCTCCGCGACTCGTGCGTCCGATTTCGGGCCGGTGACCCGCTCGTCCACGTACTCGGAGTCGAGGTTCGGATCGCGCCGCCGCAGCCGTTCGGCCAGCAGCAGGATGGCGCCGTTCACCATGAGGAATATCGGGGTCGGGTTGGGCTTGGCGAGCGTGGTCCGGAATGTGTGCTCCAGCAGCAGGCCGGTGATCCCGACCGGGATCGTCGCGAGGATGAGCAGCCACGCCAGCCGCTGGTCGGCGGTCCGCACCTCGCGGCGCACGATGCTGGTGAACAGCCCGCCGATGATCCGCAGCCAGTCCCTCCAGAAGTAGATGACGAGGGCCGATAACGGCCGGGAGCAGGACACTGTGGCCAAGACTCGATACCGGAAACAGTTCTGTGACGCCCTGCATCCCTCCGATCACGCCCGCTTCCAGCCAGCTCAGGTGTTGTGACACCCGGGAACCCTCTCATTCCTTGCTGAAAGCCGGCCGTGAAAGCGGCCACGACAGGCCTGCCGCGCTGTGGTATCGACCGCTAGGGACACGGCCCGTTTGCGCAGCGCGGATCGTGGTAGCGGGCGAGGCGAAGCAGCTGTTCATGGAACGCCTCGCGACTGGGGGCGTCCAGCGGAGCAAACAGCTCATCCTCGAGTCGGTCGATCATCCGTCGCAGCCGAACGAGCTGATTCCGGCCCTTGGCTGTGAGGGTGACGACATGACGTCGGCGGTCCTCCGGGTCGCGTTGTCGCACGATCAGCGCGCGCTCCTCGAGCCCGTCCAGAATCCCGACGAGTTGGCTCGGGTCGAGGCCGAGCGCTTCAGCGATGGTGGCCTGCGCCTTGCGCGGCTGCTCGTCGAGCACGGCGAGCACGCTGTAGTGGTATTGACTGAAGCCCGCGGCTTCCACTGCCTGGATCGCTCGGGTCTTGAATTCCACCGCCAGGCGCATCATCAGGAAACCGCTCTTAGCGAGTAGCTCCTCGGGCAGCTGTAGCTGCCCGGACGGTGCCCGGCTGCCTGTGTCCGGCCCCCGGACCACCTTGCTCTCCGGCACGGAAATAAATGTACCAGCGAGGCGTTGACTGCTTGAGTAGTGGAAAACCTCAATGATTGGTAGGCACAACGGATGTCCAACGCAATCCTGGGTGAGCACAACGTCGGCGCGGCATCAGACCGCAAGCGCTGGTGGGCATTGGCGGTGATTGTGGCCGCGCAGTTCATGGTCGTCCTCGACGTTGCCATCGTGAACGTGGCGCTCCCGTCCATCAAGACGGATCTGAACTTCTCGCAGGAGAGCCTCCAGTGGGTGATCACCGCCTACGCCATCTTCTTCGGCGGTGTGCTGCTTCTCGGCGGCCGGCTGGCTGACCTGCTGGGCCGCCGTCGAATGTTCATGGCCGGACTGTTGCTGTTCACCGTGAGCTCGTTGCTCGACGGCCTGTCCTGGTCCGAAGGCTCGCTGATCGCGTTCCGCGCGTTGCAGGGGCTCGGCGCCGCGTTGCTGTCTCCCGCCGCGCTGTCCATTCTGACCACGACGTTCCGCGAAGGTCGCGAGCGCAACGTCGCGCTCGGTATCTGGGGCGCGGCGTCGGGCAGCGGCGGGGCCGCCGGCGTCCTGCTCGGGGGTGCCCTGACCAGTGCGCTGAGCTGGTCCTGGATCTTCTTCATCAACGTGCCAGCCGGAATCCTGGTGCTCGCGCTGAGCCCGGTGCTGCTCAGCGAGAGTCGCGCCGACCTGGCCCATCGGCACTTCGACCTCGCCGGCGCGGCATCCATCACCGCCGGGTTGATGGTTCTGGTCTATGCCATGACGCGGGCGACCCAGCACGGCTGGGCGACGGCAACCACCGTCGGGTTGCTGGCTGCCTCCGGCTTGCTGATCCTGGCCTTCCTGGTGATCGAGACGCGGTCGAAGGCTCCGCTGCTGCCGATGCGGATCTTCCGTCTGCGGACCTTGGCCGCCTCGAATGCCAGTGGTCTGCTGATGGGCGGAGCGATCTTCTCCCAGTTCTTCCTGCTCACCCTCTACATGCAGCAGGTGCTGCACTACTCGGCGCTCAAGACCGGCGTGGCCTACATCGCGCTGACGGTCACCATCGTGACCTTCTCGGCCGTCGCCCAGGCCATGGCGACCAGGTTCGGCATCCGCCGAGTCCTCCCGGCCGGCCTGGCAGTTTCTGCGGCTGCACTTGTCCTGTTCGCAAGGCTGCCGGTGAACGGCCATTACCTGCCGGACCTGCTACCGGGCTTCCTGCTCAGCGGGATCGGGTTGGCGATGGCTTTCGTACCCATGGCGATTGGTGGGCTGACCGGAGTTCGGCAGGCCGATGCCGGCATCGCCTCCGGCCTGATCAACACCAGCCAACAGATCGGTGGGGCAATCGGAGTCGCCGTCGCCACCACCGTTGCCACGACGTTTACAAGCCACTTCGTCACCGCACACCCCGGAACGTCCGCTCTCGACGCACCGGCATTGACCCACGGCTTCCAAGTGGCGTTCTACGTGCTGGCCGGACTCGCCATGCTAGGGGCGTTGCTCGCAGCACTGATGGTCGAATCGACGCCGGCGGAGCCGGAGCACGAGGCGGTGCAGGTAGATAACGTGGCGCTGGAGCCGGCGTTGTGACGGCAATGCCGCGGTCGAGTTGAACCGACCGGCCCTGGGCGCGCGTATACGTCAGGTACTGGCGATCGCGACCCCGGGCCGGACCACGTCGTCGTTGCCGAATGATTTCCCACCTCGCCAGGAGCAACGATGACCGAGTTCCAGCTCTTCTCCGCCGAGCGGGTTTCCGACCGACAGCGCGACTTGTTGGCGGCGGCCGAGGCAGCACAGCTACGTCGCACGGCCCGCGGCACGCCGCATCGTCTGCGCAGCGGCGCCGTCGTGCTCGTCCGGGCCCTCCAACCGTCCGACGGTCGACTGCTGGTCGACGCGTTCGCCCGGCTGAGCGAAACGTCTCGCCGCCGGCGATTCCTTACCGGGAAAACCGCGCTCACCGCCGCGGATCTGCGTCGTCTCACCGATGTCGACCATCGCGACCGAGAGGCACTCGTCGCGGTGGAACCGCACAACGGCCGCGCGGTCGGCATCGCCCGGTTCGCCCGGCAGACGGACGATCCGTTGTCTGCGGAGGTTGCAGTGACCGTCGTCGACGACTGGCACCGTCGTGGCGTCGCGACGAGCCTGCTCGCGCAGCTCGTCGCGCGTGCCCGTGAAGTCGGGATCTACAGCTTCACCGCGCTGGTCTCGGCTGAGAACCACGCAACCATCGGCTTGCTGTCGCCGCTCAGGCCCGGAGTCGAGGTGACCCGCCTGGACGGCGAGGTCATCGAGTACCAGATCGGGCTTTCCGCCTACGCCGACCTCGTTGGCAGCCGCGACGGGTGAATCGTTCCCCCGCTCAGAGCCGGTGCAGGGTGAGGAACCGTTCGATCATCGGGTTCACTTGTTCCGGCACTTCCAGGTGATTGAAGTGCCCGGCCCCTAAGGTCTGCCCGATTGTGATCGCCGGACAGAGCCGGACGAGGTCGGCGGTGCGGTTGCTGGGACCGGCGGAACCGATCGAGCCCACCGGCAGGTCGACGGAGGACAGGGCGGTCGCGCCGTCGAAATCGGCCATCGCGTGAAGGACGGCTGCGGCAATCTCGGGGGGTCCGGCCGCCATCGCAGTGACGATCTCGGCACGGCGGACGACGTCGCTGCTCATGAACAGGTTCTCGGCGAAGCCGGTCCGCCATGACCCGTCGACGTCTGCCGCGCAGACCTGAACGGAGTCTCGAAAATACTGCTTGACTCTTTCGTTGGTGATCGGGGCGGGGTCCACCATGACGACGGCGGCGACGTCCTCGCCTCGGCTGGCGCAGGCCAGGGCGACCAATGCACCGAGGCTGTGCCCGACCAAGACCGGGCGGGTCAACCGCGAATGGTCGATGACGGCGAGTACATCGTCAGCGAGGGTCTCCACGCTGTAGACGCCCGGTCCCGGCTCCGGCCGGTCGCTGTCGCCGTGCCCGCGCAGATCGAGGCATGCGACGGTGCGAGTGGTGGAGAAGTACTTGAACTGCGGCGCGAAGTAGGAGCGATCGCAGCACCAGCCATGAATGAAGACCATGGCGGTGCTGCCGGTGCCGGCGGTCTCGTAGGCAAGCGTCAGACCGTTGCGGGCCATGGTGTGCGCTGCCATCTGCACCTCGAGCCGTCGCTCACTGTTGGGGCGGCAGATACCGACCGCACAAGCATTGTCGTTCCGGCTCGCCGAGGGGGCAACGCGGAGGTCGCGTCGGCGGCGGGTCCCGCGATGCCCCGATGCCAGGAAACTGTCTGCGGCTCGACGACGGTTACCGACACGAACCGACCTGGTGCCGCGCACGGCGGCGGCTCGGTTGCCGCTGTCGGTGACCGGCGTTAGTTTGCAGCGCATGACTGTCGAGGACTGGTTGCTCGACTCGGACCCGGCGCTGTGCTGGCAGACGCTGCGTGACGTGATCGACGCGCCACCCCGGGCGGTTGCCTCGGAGCGCGCACGTGTGGCGACCGAGGGGTGGGGCGCCGCGTTGCTCGCGCTGCGCGGCGACGACGGGCAGTGGGCAGGCGGTGCGTGCTTCCCGTCGGACTTCCGCGGCGATTTTTCCCAGGGGCAGCCCTGGACCGCTACCCTTCCCAGCCTGACGCTGATGCGCGATTACGGCATCGACCCGAACGCCCAGCCGGTCCGCGAGACGGTCGAGCTGGTGCGGGAGAACTGCAGGTGGGAGCACGCCGGGCAGCCGTTCTTCGACGGTGAGGTCGAACCGTGCATCAACGGCCGGACCGTCGCGCTCGGCGCCTACTTCGGAGTGGACGTCGACGGCATCGTCGCCCGGCTGCTCGGCGAGCAACTCGCCGACGGCGGTTGGAACTGCGAGGCTGAGAACGGCTCGGTGCGCGGCTCATTCGCGACAACCATCTGCGTACTCGAGGGGTTGCTCGAGCACGAGCGCGCGACCGGTGGTTCGGCGACGGCCGTCGCGGCGCGCCGTCGCGGGGAGGAGTACCTACTCGAACGCCGCCTGTTCCGGCGACTCAGCACCGGGGAAGTCGTCGACCCGGACTGGCTGCAATTCTCGTTCCCGACCTGGTGGCACTACGACGTGCTGCGGGCCCTGGACTACTTCCGCAGTGCCGGCGACGTGCCGGATCCGCGACTGGCCGAGGCGGTCGCACTGCTGCGCTCCAAACGGCTGCCGGACGGCACCTGGCTGCTGGAGAACACGCACCCCGGCGCTGTGCACTTCTCGATGGAGGACGGGGACCAGCAGCCCAGTCGCTGGAACACGCTCCGGGCGCTTCGGGTGCTGAACTGGTACGACCGCGACGGTCGCTGACCACCGGATCAGCGGCGATCTCACCATGACGCCGCGCCTACGGGGCTCAGGTCGGCGAGCAGGCTCGGGTGGTCGGTCGTGCCGCGCATGCTTATCGAGCTACTGGACGCCAGTGTGAACCTGCTGCTGGCGAGAATGTCCTGCGTGCCGCCGTCGTCCGCGCGCACGAAGCCGGGCGGCATGCACGATCGCGCATTCGGCGACTGGTCATCGCCGAGGTTGAGGTCTGCCCCGAGTATCACGGCGTCTTCGCGGCCCGGCCCGCGCAGTGCCGGGATCGTCGCACCCATCAGGTAGCGGCATTGGCTGATCGCGACTGCCCGGCTTCCGTTCGCGAGATGCGTGGTGCACGCATAGAAATGACCGATCGCGTGCAGGCAGAGCCACACTCGCTCCTCGGGGTCCGCACCGTCCTGCATCGGGTAGCGCGCACCTTCGGTCGTGTATCCGCGGTACGGCGTACCGACCCGCGCCAGCAGGCCGATGCCGTAGCGCTGCCCGTTGCGGCATCGAACCGGGTTGCCCGTGCGGCGGTCTATCGCAGCCTGAAATGCCGTGGCAAGGACGCCGCCACCGCGGTTCGCATCATCGGATAGCGTCCTGCCCAGCAGAGCGACGTCTTCGCGGCAGACCTCGTTCAGCGTGACGATGTCGGGTCGCTCGGCGCGGATCAGCGCTGAGGCCTCGGCCACGGATCGACCCGTGTAGCAATCGGCGATGCCGCTATTGCAGAGATTCATCTGCAAGACTCGCAACGAGTTGGGCGCACTGACGGCGGACGGGCGCGACGCGCCACCGGTGCCGAGCAGCCAACCTATAGCCCCCACGAGACAGCCGACGACAGCCACCGTGCGGATCAGCCTGCGCCGCGACGGATGTGCCATACAGCCCCCTACGACTCCGCGATCTCAGCGTATCGACGCGCGGTAAGTCAGGGCCGCCGGGACGCGCTGAGCTACTGTCGCATTGCGACACGTCGGGCGGGGCGCATATTGACTCAAGATCGGCTCGACCGGCTGCGTAGGACCGCCCGGGACCGTGTGGCCAGGCTGGAGCGGGGGCGGCGCACGGGGCTGTTCGTCGCTACGGCGACGTTTCATGCTGATCGGGGTCGCCGGTTGGCTCGTCTGGGGCATCCCGATGGCGATCGGCGTGGCGGGCATGTACGCCAAGGCATGGCGAGGCGAACAGTTCCCGGTTTCGGAGCGCCTATGGCGAGGCATCGTGTGGTTCGTGGCGTACCCGGCGACGTTGATCGCGCGCGAGCGAAGAACGTACGGCGTTTCTCACCTTGGAACGCGCATTGTCTTTCCGCATCTCCTCAATGGCTGGACCATTTTTGGTCCGATCGGCGTTGCG
>JAJKIB010000538.1 GCA_021154745.1 Mycobacterium sp. | reverse complement strand
TGAGCCGTGGCAGGCGGTCGCACCCTTGCGCTACTTCAACGACAGGGCCGGCTCGATCTACGCGGGCAGCAACGAAATTCAGCGGAACATTCTCGCCAAAGCTGCTTTGGGGCTTTAGATGGACTTCAACCTGAGCAAGGAACAAGAACTACTGCGCGACGGCCTGGGTAAGTTCCTGTCGACACGGTACGACCTCGAGAAGAGTCGCTCCGCGGCCAAGACCGGGGCGGGTTGGCAACCCGACATTTGGCGTGGATTCGCCGACGAACTGGGCATTCTGGGCGCCGCGCTGCCCGAAGAGGTGGGCGGAATTGGCGGTGGCCCAGTCGAAGTCATGGTGATCGCCGAGGCGCTGGGTCATGCGCTTGTGGTCGAACCGTACGTCGACACGGTCGTGATCGCCGGTGGGTTGTTGCAGCGGGCGGGCGGCCCGGCGGCGACGGCACTGCTGGAGAAGGTCGTTGACGGTACCGCGATCGTGGCGTTCGCCGCGGCGGAGCCCGGATCCGGTGAGCGGTGGCAGAACATGTCGTCCGTCGCCGACCGCGTCGGCGACCAGTGGGTGTTGCGGGGGTCGAAGATCGTTGCGATGAGCGCGCCTATAGCTACGCATCTGTTGATCGCGGCGCGAACGCCGCGCGGGCTGTCGCTGTTTGTGGTCGACGCCGACTCGTCTGCAATCGAACGCCATCACTACCGGACCGTCGACGATCGCCGCGCCTCCGACCTTGTGTTCGACGGTGTGCGGGGCACTCTGCTTGGCGAGGAGGGCCAGGCGCGGCCGTCGCTTGAGCAGGCGCGGGACGAGGGCGCGGCGGCGATCTGCTCGGAAGCGGTCGGCTGTATGCGGAAGGTGTTGGCCGACACTGTCGAATACTGCAAACAGCGCCAGCAGTTCGGGCAGCCGATCGGCAGCTTCCAGGTGCTGCAGCACCGGATGGTCGACATGTACATGGAAGTCGAGCAGGCCGTAGCGGCGGTGTATCTCGCGGTGTTGAACCTCGAGGCGTCGCCTGACGTACGTTCGCGTGCGGTTTCAGCGGCGAAGGCGACGGTCGGCAGGGCCGCACGTTTTGTGGGCCAGCAGGCGGTCCAGCTGCATGGCGGGATGGGCATGACCGAGGAGCTGGCGATCGGCCACTACTTCAAGCGGCTCACCGCTTTACAGTACGAATTCGGCTCGACGGATTACCACCTCGCGCGCTACGCGGAGCTGACGAAGGCGTAGCCAACGCGGCCGCGTTTCGAAGTGCATTGTGCTTTTTGCCCACGTACACAGCGACAACGTGGATAAATCACCGGATCCGGCGTGCCCGCCGCGGCTACCGGGGAATTTCGTTTGTCCACGTTTCGTAGGGTAGGTACGTGAGCTCGCGCGGATGGATCCTGTTCCTCGCGATGAGCATCATCTGGGGCATCCCCTATCTGATGATCAAGGTCGCCGTCGAGGGCGTGTCCGTGCCGGTGCTGGTGCTCGCCCGCACCGCTGTCGGCGCTGCGGTGCTGTTGCCACTGGCGTTCTCCCGGCAGACCCTGACGATCGTCCGCAACCACTGGAAGGCGCTGCTGGGCTTCGCGTTCTTCGAGATCATCGCCGCGTGGTGGCTGCTCTCCGACGCCGAGCGCCATCTGACCAGTTCGATGACCGGTCTGCTCATCGCTGCAGCGCCCATCATCGCTGCGGTCCTCGACCGCTTCACCGGCGGCGAGCGACTGGGTTACAAACGCATCATCGGCCTGGCGATCGGCATGTGCGGGGTCGCGGTGCTGGCCGGCCCGCACATCGGAGGGAGCACCTGGCCGATCATCGAGGTGCTGATGGTGGCGACGTGCTATGCGATCGCGCCGCTGATCGCCGCGCGGTACCTGGCCGACGTCCCGGCCCTGCCGATGACGGCGGTGTGCCTCGGCTTCGCAGCGCTCGTATACGCCGTTCCCGCAGCGGCAACCTGGCCGACCGAGATGCCTTCCGCACAAGTGCTTTTGGCGTTGGGTGGGCTGGCGGTGATCTGTACGGCGCTGGCGTTCAGCGTGTTCTTCGCGCTCATCCGCGAAATCGGTGCGGCCCGCGCGCTGGTGTTCACGTACATCAACCCCGCGGTGGCGCTGGCGGCCGGGGTGATCGTGTTGCGCGAGCCGCTGACGCTGTGGAACGTGGCCGCGTTGGCCCTCATTCTCGCCGGTTGCGTGCTTGCGACCAGGCGGCACAAAGAGGAAGAACCCGGCATCGTGACCGAAGTGACGGCGGCACCTCGCTAACACCGATTCTTCCTCAGCTTCGTAATCTGCAAACTCGTGCTGCGCAGATGTGCGATGCTCACCCTGGGGTGTGAACAGAATCAGTGGTCGGGGGGCCAAATGCAGACCTTCGTCCGTGACAAGGCGGGATGCCTGCCGGCGAGCAATAGGGCGGCCCGGTGAAGCCCGCGCCCTTCGATTACCACTCCCCGGGCGAGCTCACCGAGGCGATCGCACTACTGCAGCGCCATCAGGACGACGCAAAGGTGCTCGCGGGCGGCCAGAGTCTGATTCCTCTTCTGTCACTACGTCTTTCACGGTTCGAACACCTGATAGACCTGCGGGCCATCGAGGAACTCCGCGGCGTCACGGCCATCGACGGCTCGGTCCGCGTGGGGGCGATGACCACCCAGGCCGACGTCGCGCGCAGCGAGGCCGCGGCTGCCGTGCCCTTGCTCGCCAAGGCGACATCGCACATCGGCCACCATCAGATTCGCAACCGGGGCACGCTGGGCGGGTCACTGGCACATGCCGACCCCGCCGCGGAGTATCCAGCTGCCGCGCTGGTCGTCGACGCTTCACTTGAGGTCGCGGGCCCAACCGGCCGACGCCGCATCCCAGCTGACGAGTTCTTCGTATCGACGTGGGTTACCGCCATGGAGCCCGACGAGATTTTGACGGGAGCGTACTTTCCCGTCTGGTCGGGCAGTTGTGGCTGGGCAGTCGAAGAGCTGGCTCGCCGCGCCGGTGATTTCGCGATGTGCGGGGCGGCCTGTGGCGTCCAACTCGACGGCCAACGACTGGCCCGGGTGGCATTGGCTCTGTTCGGTGTCGGCAACGCACCAATGCGAGCCCGCACCGCCGAAACGGCCTTGGCCGGCGTCGCAGTGGCCGATCTCGATCTGCCGGATATCGGGGCGGAGGTAGCGGCAGGTCTCGATCCTCCTGACGACATTCACGCGTCCGGCAAGCAGCGCAGAAGTATGGCCAAAGTACTTGTGTCACGGGTTCTTGCAACTGCAATTAAAGAGGCGAGCCATGCGTGATGTTGCGCTGACGGTGACCGTCAACGGTGAACGGCTTACCCGCACCGTGGAGGCGCGGCGCACTCTTGCTGATTTCTTGCGTGACGATCTGAGTTTGACGGGCACACATCTGGGCTGTGAGCACGGGGTCTGCGGCGCGTGCACAGTGTTGCTCAACGGCGACGCGGTCCGCTCCTGCTTGATGTTCGCCGTGCAAGCCGCCGGTGCCGAAGTGAGGACGATCGAGGGCCTTTCGGAGCGAGACGGCAGCCTGACACCCATCCAAGCCGCCTTCCAAGCCGAACACGGACTCCAATGTGGGTATTGCACCCCGGGTTTCGTTGTCTCAGTGCACGCGTTCCTCGCCGATCACCCGAATCCCTCCGATGAGGAGATCCGCGATGCGCTCTCGGGAAACCTTTGCCGCTGCACCGGATACCAAGGGATCATCGCCGCCGTGAAGCGGGCCGCGAGCAACGGGAGTTCGTCATGACCGCCGGCAGGTTCATGGGGCAGGCTATCGCGCGCTCGGAAGACCCGCGACTGCTGACCGGACGCGGCCGCTACATCGCCGATGTCGTGGTGCCCGGCGCCTCGGACGCGGCATTCCTGCGCAGCGAAGTGGCGCGGGGGCGCATCGTCAACATCGACACAGAGGAGGCCCGGTCGGCGCCCGGCGTACGGGCGGTATACACCGCCGGCGACCTCAACCCGCTGGTGCACGAGACAACGATGGCCGGCTTGCCGGAGGGGCCGTATCCGCCGAAGTATTGTCTCGCCGAGAACGACGTCCGCTACGTCGGCGACCCGATCGCCATCGTGGTCGCCGAGAATCGCTACCTCGCCGAGGACGCCGTCGAGCTGATCGATATCGACATCGACCCGCAGGAGCCGGTGCTCGACGTCGACGCGGCCCGCAACGGCGACGGCGCCGTGGTCCATCCGGAAATCGGCACCAACACTCCTCAGGTCATTCCACAGTTCGGCGACCCCGATCTCGAGCAAGCCTTCGCCGACGCCGGGCACGTGGTCCGTGACACCATCGTCATGCACCGCTACGTGCAAGCACCGATGGAGTGCCGGGGCATCGTCGCCGACTGGGATCCTTACAGCGACGAGCTCACCGTGTGGAGCGGGACCCAAAGCGTGCACGGGGTACAAGGCATGCTCGCCGGGCTGCTCGGCATCGGCACCAACCAAATACGGGTGGTGCAACCAGACGTCGGCGGCGGATTCGGCCAGAAGATGGCGATCATGCGCGATGAGTGGGCCGTGGTGCTGGCCGCGAGGCTGCTAGGCCGTCCGGTGCGCTGGATCGAGGACCGACGCGAGAACCTGACCGCGGCAGCCCACGCCCGCGATGAGCGGATGGACCTCTCGATGGCCTTCGACGGCGACGGCACCATCACTGCCATCCGAGGCGAATACATCGAGAACATCGGCGCCTATCAGGCGATGGGATCCAGCGGCATGGGCGCCTTTATCGCGCCGTTTCTGACGAACGCGTACAAGATTCCCAAGGTCGGCTTTGCGAGTCGGGCGGTGTACACCAATACCTGCGGCAAGGCCCCGTACCGGGGCCCCTTCCTGATGTACGCGGTCGGCATCGAGCAATTGATGGAGACAGCGGCTCGCCAAATCGGTGTCGACCCGCTTGAACTGCGCCGCCGCAACGTGATTCGGGCCGACGACCTGCCGTACACGTTGCCCAGCACGCTGTGCTTGGAAGCGATCACCCCCGCCGAGACGCTCGACCAGGCGGCGTCGATCATCGACTACGACGGCTTCCGGGGCGAGCAGCAGGCTGCCCTTGAGCAGGGCCGCTACCTTGGCATCGGAATCAGCCTGTGCGTGGAGCCATCGGCAATCGGAGTCGGCTCAATGGCTACCGAGGCGGCGGAAATCCGGATGGACTACACCGGCATGGTGACGGTGGCGCTGGGCAGTTCGAGCACCGGGATGAGTGTCGTGACGACCATGAAGCAGGTGGTCGCAGAACACCTTGGCTGCGCCCCGGACGATGTCAACGTCATCCAAGGCGACACGGCCGCCACGCCCTGGGGGGCCGGAACGGGGGGCAGTCGCAGCGCGGTGATAATCGGCAACGCGGTCGCGGCGGCCAGCACCGAACTGCGGTCCAAACTATTGGACATCGCCGCGGATGCGCTGGAGGCCGCGGTCGAGGACCTCGAGATCGACAACAGTCGCGTGTTCGTCCGCGGCACCGCCACCAAGGGAATGAGTTTCGCGGATCTCGGCAAGTTGGCCTACCACAGCCCGGACATGCTCGCACCGGGCACCACACCGGGCCTCGAGGCGTCACACCGCTTCAAGGCGCCGCCATTCACGTTCTCCAACGCGTGCCACATCTGCACCTGTGAGGTCGATGTCGACACGGGCCGCGTGAGGATCCTGCGCTACGTCGTCAGCGAGGACTGCGGACGAATGATCAATCCAAAGGTCGTGGAAGGACAGATCTTCGGCGGAGTGGTCCAGGGAATCGGCGGCGTGCTCTACGAGCACATGGTCTACGACGACGACGGCAATCCGCTCGCCAGCACCTTCGTCGACTATCTACTGCCAACCGCATGCGAGGTTCCGACCATTGAGGTCTGCCATATCGAGTCACCGGCCCCAAACCCATTGGGCGTCAAGGGAATGGGAGAAGGCGGCGCGATTGCGTCGCCCGCCGCCGTCGTCAATGCCGTCGCCGACGCGTTGGCGCCCCTCGGTATCAAAGTCTCTGGCTCACCACTTGGCCCAAGACAGATTCTCGACATGATCGCGGCGGCCAGCCACTAAGGTCGAAGCTCACTTCGAGTCGACTTCGTCCTGATACTTCTTCGTCATGTGGTCGATGGCCTGAAGCTGCGTCTGCGCAAGGTCGTCGCGCACCTCGCTCGCACGAGCCGCCGCGTCGACGGTCGGTTGCGCCTGGCCCTGGAAGTGGGGCATGACCTCGGCGGCGAAGAGTTCCGCAGACCGCTTGGTCGCCGCCGGGTTGGCCCACTCGTGGCCCATCTGCAGCATGCAACCGAACCCGCCGGACTGATCCCACATCCGCTGCACTTGGGCACGCGCCTTTTCTGGCGTGCCGATCACGCCGGCTCCCGCGTCGTTGATGATGTTGATCATCTCGTCGATCTGCTCTCCTGGGATGGTCATCTGCGGGAACGCGGCCACCTTCTGGAAGTACCGGAACCAGGGCTCGATCCCGAATCGCACGTCGGCGCGCGCCTGCTCCTCCGTCTCGGCGATGTGCATCGGGCCGACCAGGGTCCAGTCGTTGCGGTCCACTTTCGTGCCGAATGCGGCCGCCCGCTCTTCGACGATGCCCCAGTGATAGGCGAGCGCGTCGAAGCCCTCGACGACCAGGGTCGCCCCGATCGAGAGCAGGCCGATGCCGTGCTTACCCGCCAGCCGTGCACCCGTCGGTGAGGCGACCGCTGCCACGGCCAGCGGAATGCCTCCGTCGGAGTACGGCTCGAGTTGTAAACGCGCGTCCAACAATTGGTGCGTGGCGGTTTTCGCCGTCACGGTCTCTCCCGCCAGTAGGCGTACGACGATGTCGAGGTTGGTCTCGAGCAGTTCTCGGGTATCGGTCGGGGTCAGGCCGATCATCGCGGAATCGCTGGGCAGTGAGCCCGGCCCCATCCCGCCGATAATGCGGCCATGGGTGAGGTGATCGAGCAGCATCAAGCGATCGGCGACCCAGAGCGGGTTGTGGTACGCGAGCGAGATGACGCCCGTGCCGAAACGGATCCGCTTCGCCCGCTCGGCGGCTGCGGCGATGAAGATCTCGGGTGAACTGATGATCTCGCTGCCCGCGGAGTGGTGCTCGCCGTACCAGATCTCGTCGTATCCCAGCGCGTCGAGATGTTCGGCGAATTCGAGGTCTCGCTGCAGCGCCAACGTCGGGTTGGTACCCGCCCGGTGAAACGGTGCGATGAAGTATCCGAACCTCAACCTGGCCATTCGCAGCTCCTTGCGCTCGGGTCTCTTTGGACCCTAGGACGTTGAGAGGGCATCTGTGGACGAACAGGCCGCAGTCTCCTCGTCGAACAGATGTACCGGTCGCTGGCGATAGGCGCCACGCCGGTTGAGCTAAGTGCGGGCGACCGCTTCAGCTAAGAGATGCTATTCGACGATTCGGACTTATTTTTCCGCCAAGCTCCGCACCATGCGCTAACGTTCGACGCACGCCGGTTGTTGGGGCGACGGTAAGGAGCAGGTTGTGGCAAAGCATCGGCAGCCCAAGAATCGTCGAGTTTCCTCGAGACGGCGATCGCCGTCATTGCTGCTCCTCAGCACCACCGCGGCAACCATGTCGACCGTCCTCGTGTTCGGTCATACGACCAACAACACGGTTGACAGTCCGCGGCTGCAACTCGCGGCCGCGACCATCGGCATCGGTGGACGCGGTGACCCAAACGCGGCCAACATCCCGAACAAACTGAACCGCCACGTGCTTCCGAACGGTTTCACCTACGTGCCCGTTCAGTACCCGGCCGGATTCGACATCGACAACAGCGTCGCCGCGGGTGTCCCCGTGCTGGATAACGCGATCAGGACCAATTCGGGCCAGGACCCGCTGCTGGTCGTCGGCTATTCCGAAGGCACGATCGTCGCCGAGAAGGTACGACGCAACCTCGACCCCGAAGACCCCAACGCGCCACCGAGGGATGCACTGCTGTTCGTGATGATCGCATCACCAAATGTCCCGAACGGCGGCATCTTCGCGCGATTCCCGGGCTTGGCGATTCCGTTCATCGTCACGTCGAACGGTGCCGCCCAACCGTCGCCCTACGACACCACATATGTGACGAATGAGTACGACCCGTATGCCGATTTCCCCGCCTACTTCAACCCGTTGTCGCTCGCGAACACGCTTCTGGCGGTTGTTTACGTCCACCCCGACCAGTACTACGACAGCGTTGACTATGACCCCCTGAGCGGCACCGGCACCACGCCTGTCTTGGTGAAAACCGTGCCGCACAGCGGAAGCGGGACCGACACTTATGTGTTTGTTCCGGCAGCGCATCTGCCGCTGCTCGCTCCGGGGCGACAACTCTTCGGCGCCGTAGGCCTGACGCCGCTCACCGAGCCGGTGTTGGGTGCGGTCGAGCCGCTGCTGCGACTGCTCGTGGACATGGGCTACACCGATCGCCAGAATCTGAATCCCGAAAAGCCCGTCCAGTTCTCACTGATCACACCGCCGGGACGAATCCTCGAGACCATCGCCGGGGTGCCGGGCGCACTGGGCCAAGGGGTGACCAACTTCGCCACCGGCGTCGGCTCGATTCCGACCTCGATCCCCGCGCCGCTGGCTCCCACCGTCGCGCCGACGAACTCACCCTCGATCAATGCGAGGTCGCTTCCGCAGGAGCCACAGGAGTCGCAAGTGAACAACGACCCGACTCCTGCCACCGTGACAAACCCGGCACCGCCGCAGACGCCGGCCGGTTCGGGCACCTCCCCGACCCAGACACCGGTGTCCCCCCTGTCGAACTCGGGGCCAACCCTTGGGAAGGTGACCGACGACGGCAACAAGGCCACCCCGAACACCTCCACCACGACCACATCACGAAAGAAGAACTTGTTGACGCAGCTGGCGGACACGTTTACCGGATTCTTCGGCGGCAACAAGCCGCCGGCGTCATCGACACCGACGGCGCCCGATGACGCCACGCCTGGCACCTCGACCCCGCAAGGAGGGTCGGAAGGACAAACGAGTAACGCCGCCTGACGTCTAAGCCTTGAGTGCGGTCTCGCCGATAACCTTTCGGGCGCGCAGGTCGGCGAGCTCGTCGTCGGTAAGTCCGAGACCCCGCAGGATCTCCTCGTTGTGCTGACCAAGCGTCGGCGGCGCGAACCGGTGGTGGCGGCCGGGGCCGGGCGTAATCCTGAACGGCCAACCCGGGTAGCGGTGCGGCCCCGTGACCGGGTGCTCGACCTCTTCGTAATATCCGCGCGCGTCTAGCTGGGGTATGTCATACATTCCGTCGGGCGTCAGCACCCGTTCTGCCGGAACATTATGTGCGCCAAGTAAGTTGAGGATCTCCGTCGCGGTTTGGGCTCGCGTCCAATCAGCAACCACCGCGTCGAACTCGTCGTGGGCGAGAATCCGCTCGCGCAGGTCGGGTCGCCCCATCACCTCGACAATGCGCGCCCAGTCGGCATCGTCGCGCACACACAGCGCCACCCATGCATCGTCCGCGACGGTCGGGTACACACCCTGCGTCTGACCCCGGCGGCGATTGCCCTCGCGCGGCTGGACAAGCGAGTTCATCGAGTATTCGATCACCGGCTCGGCGGCAACACACGCTGCGACCTCTATCTGGGCGACTTCGATGAGTTGGCCTTCGCCGGTGTGGCGCCGATGTTCGAGTGCGGCGAGCAGCGCGACGCCGGCATGCACGCCGATGATGGGGTCGGCGGGTCCCTGCAGGTTGCACGGAGGTCCCTCGGCGTAGCCGGTGACCGCCGACATGCCCGACGTCTGTTCGAAATTGAGGGCCCAGCCGACGAAGTCGCGCCAGGGCCCGTGCAGACCGAAGCCGGGCATCCGGACAAAGATGACGTTGGGATTCAGCTCCACCAGCGACTCGTAATCGAGCCCGAATTGCTCGATCACCCGAGGGGAGAAATTCTCGACGACGACATCGGCTCCGCGGACGAGTCGGCGAATCAATTCCTGACCGTGGTCGGACGCGAGATCAAGGGTGATGTCGCGCTTGTTGAGATTGGTGCCCTGCCACATCGCGCTGCGCTCATACCAGCGGTCGCCCTCGTAGGCCCAGGCCCCCGAATACCGGTGCCCATCGGGTCGTTGTATCGATTCGACCTTCACAATCTCGGCGCCGAACGCGCCGAGGTAACACGTCAGGTAGGCACCAGCCCAGAACGTCGAGAGGTCAAGGACTTTGACGTCGGCGAACGGCATGGCCGGGTCCGACGCCGTGCCGGGTTGCCAACGATCGCCCTCCGCGATCGTTGCGCTCGCCGCGGAGGCGCCACGAACCGGCGCGGGACGTGGCGCCAGCACCGGCGTCTTCGACAGGCGAAACGGTGCCCCCGGCCGGCGAAACGAAAAGCCGGCGCTGGCGGCGTCGACGAAAAATTCGCGTTCGAGATATTGGGGAGAATCCAGCACGGTCGCGCCATCGTTGACGGGCGCGGCGGGAATACGCATCGCCTGACTCAGTTCGACGATCTCAGCCACGGTTCTCTCCGAAAGCCACGGCTGAGCCTTCTCGAAGAACTCGGCCCGCTCGGGTCCGCCGAGCATGATCGCGATCTGCTGCTCTGCATATTCCGGCAGGCCGAGCATCGCGCACGTGTCGAACCAATGCTGCCCCGTCAGACAGTTGATCCCGAGCCAACCGTCGGCCGCACGGACAATGCCCATCATCGGCGCCGAGCGGGTATTGGCTGGCAGGCCAAGGCTTCGCATCTTTTCGGCCATGAGCATCGGGTACGGCAGCGTCGACAGCAGCGATTCGAGCACAGAGACATCCACTTCGACGACTCGACCCGGATCGGCTGACCGGTTCCTCAACGCGGTGAGCGCGCCGAGCGTGGCGTAAGCACCGACGACGTACTCGGAAATCCTCGCGCCTGCCTGCACCGGCGGTCGATCGGAATCCCTCCTGTTGACCCAGCCCGATGCCGCCTGCATGGTCAGTGGCGTGGCAACGCGGTCGCGCAGGGGTCCATACTGGCCGAAGTCCGAGATGCGAACGACGACAATGCCGGGACTCAGCGCCTCTAGCGCGTTGGTGTCGAGCCCCCAATGATCGAGCGTTCCCGGCGGAAGGGCCTCGACGAGCACGTGGGCGTCTGCGATCAGCCGGCGGACTCTCGAAAGGCCGCCCGCACACGTGAGATCGAGAGTGGCTCCGTGCTTTCCGGCGTTGAGATACTCGAACAAACCCGAGCAATCCGGATCGGGTACGCCGCCGGGAAACGGTCCCCAGCCGCGCATGGAGTCCCCGGCCGGCGACTCGATCTTGGTGACCTCGGCGCCGAGGTCAACGAGCAGCTTGGTGCAGTACGGGCCCGCGATCTCGCTCCCGATCTCGACGATGCGCAATCCAGACAGTGCCGCCGTCACGCCGGGATTCCGATTGCTTTCGGCTCCATGTACCGGTGCAGGCCGGGAAGTCCGCCGCCCTCGCGGCCCAACCCACTCTGCTTGAATCCGCCGAACGGCGCATCGCCTGGGATGCAACCGTTTACGGCGATCTGTCCGGTCCGTACCCTTCGGGCGACGGCGACGGCGCGTTCGACGTCGGTACCCCACACCGCGCCGGAGAGGCCGTACTGAGAGTTGTTCGCGATTGCCACCGCCTCGTCGTCGCCGCTGTAGCGGAGGACGGTCAGCACCGGTCCGAACACTTCCTCTTGGGCGATACCGGCATCGGGCGTGACATCGGTCAGGATTGTCGGTTCGAAGTAGAAGCCGGTATCCAGATCGCCGGGACGCCGACCTCCCGCGGCCAACGTGGCACCGTCGTCGAGCGCCGCACCGACGTGCGCCTCGACGCGGTCCAGCTGCGCCCTGCTGATGAGCGGGCCCATCTGCACGTCGGGATCGGTTGGGTCGCCGACCTTTACCCGCCCTGCCACCTCGACCAGCCGATCCACCACCTCGTCGTGCATCGCCTGTGGAAGGAGCAAGCGGCTTTGAAGGATGCAGGCCTGCCCCGCGTGCAGTGAGCAGCCGTCGTACAGGATCTTTTGCAGCAGTTCGTCGTTCACTTCGACGTCGTCGAGAACGATGCCTGCCGAAATCCCGCCGCACTCGAGCAGTATCCGCTTCATCGTTTTGCCCGCAGCTGCCATTATCTCCCTGCCAACCGCCGAGCTTCCGGTGAAGCTGACCATGTCGATTCGCGGATCGGTGGCCAACATCTTGCTGGCCTCGATGCTCCTTGGCGTGATCACGTTGACGACGCCAGCTGGAATGTCGGTGTGCTCATGGATGATTCGAGCCAGCGCGAGGCCCGCAAGCGGCGTCAACGGCGAAGGCTTGAGAACGACGGTGTTGCCTGCGGCCAACGCGTTGCTCACCTTCATCACGTTGAGGCTGTGCGGGAAGTTCCACGGCGTGAGAACCGATACGACACCGAGCGGCTCGTGACACAGCAGGGTGGTTCCTGGGGCGCCGTAGGCGTCGATGGGCTGGTCGGTCAATTGGGCTGCGAGCTCACCGGCATGCAGAGCCATGAACGCGGGCCCGTCGATCTGTATCAGTCGCTCGTTCGCGACACATCCCCATTCGGCCTGGGACAACGCGAAAAACTCGTCGGCGCGCTCCAACAGCGCATTGCCCAACTGGGTGAGACACCGAGCTCGGTCCTCGGGCCCGGCGGCGGCCCATGGCCCGGAGTCGAACGCACCCCGCGCGGCATCGATTGCGGCGTCGACGTCGTCAAGGCCGGCATCGGGCGCTTGGGCGATCGTGGCTTCGGTGGATGGCGAGATGTCGTCGTATCGGCCGCTGCGTGGCTCGATCCACCGGCCGTCGATGTAGAGCGAGTAGGTATCGACAAGGGAGCGCTGACCAGCCATGTCGTTCCTCACCGAGATCAGTGGATCAAACACTTGGTGTACACCTGTCGGAGGCGCTTCGTCAATGGTCCTTGCCTAATGCCGTTGGTAAGCAAAGCGATCACGAATCTTGACAGCAACATCCGCGCCGAGTAGACACAGTAGAAATCAGACAGACTGTGCCTTACTGTCCGATACCACTCGCGTCGAGGGAGGCAGCCGTTCAGACGACGATCCCTCTACATTCCCCGGACTTCTTCGCGGGCGACCCATACCCGGCGTACAAGGAGTTGCGCGCGGCCGCGCCGGTCTGCTGGAACGACGTGACGAAGTTCTGGGCCCTGCTGAAATACGAGGACATTCGCTACGTTTCCACAAATCCGGACAAGTTCTCGTCGACGAAGGGCATCACTATCCCCGACCCCGTGATGTCGAACCCGGTTCAGGAGGGCAACCTCATCTTCACTGACCCGCCCCGGCACCGTCAGCTGCGCAAGCTGATCAACACGGGGTTCACCCGGCGGCAGGTGGCCATCCTCGAGCCAAAAGTGCGCGAAATCGTCTACGGAGTCCTCGACGACGTCGGGCCGGGGTCCACCCACGAGTTCGCCGAAGACATCGCGGCGCCGTTGCCCACCAGGATGATCGCGGAGCTTCTCGGCGCGCCGCCCGACGATTGGGAGAAGTTTCGCAGGTGGTCTGATGCGTGCACCGGAAACGCCGATCCCGAAATCGAGCTGGATTCGTTGGTGGCCGTCGGCGAGCTGTTCGCTTATTTCCAGGAGCTGATCGCCGCGCGCCGGGCCGAACCGAGAAACGACATGTTGTCGGTGTTGACCACCGCGGAGGTCGACGGCGCCAAGCTGACCGACGAGGACCTGTTGAACTTCGCCTTCCTGCTTCTTGTTGCGGGCAACGAAACCACTCGGAACCTGATCGCGCTGGGAACATTGGCGCTCATCGAGCATCCGGAGGAAACCACCAAACTCGTCGAGGAGCCGACGCTGATCCCGGACGCGGTGGAGGAGATGCTGCGCTGGACCAGCCCGGTGACGCATATGGCGCGGGCGGCAACGACGGATGTCGAAATCCGCGGGCAGCGGATCCGCGAGGGCGACACGGTCGTGATGCTGTATGGCTCCGCCAATCGCGACGAGGAGGTCTTCGGTTCCGACGCAGAGGATTTCAAGGTCACTCGTCATCCAAATCCGCACATCGCATTCGGCTGTGGCGAGCACTCCTGTATCGGCTCTCAACTGGCCCGCCTCGAAGCCCGCGTCTTCTTCGAAGTATTGCTCGGGCGGTATCCCAAGCTCGAACTGGCAGGCAGCGTCGACCGGATGCGGGCGACGATGGTGCCCGGTGTCAAGCGCATGCCCGTACGGCTCGGAACGGGACGCTGAGCCATGCATCTGGACTTCACCCCCGAACAGAAAAAGTTGCGCGCCGAAATCCGCGCCTCGCTCGAGGCGGTAATGACGCCCGAACGCATCGCCGCTGTCGCCGGCCGGATGGAGGGCGGCGGCGCCGTCAAGGAGTGTGTGCAAGCCCTCGGCGCCGCTCATCTGCTTGGCGCTGGCTGGCCCAAAGAATATGGTGGACAAGGCTTCTCAGCGATCGAGCAGTTCATCTTCTTTGAAGAGGCGCAGCGGGTGAACGCCCCCATCCCCCTCGTCACGCTCAACACCGTCGGCCCCACCCTTATGGTGTACGGAACAGATGAGCAGAAGAACACGTTCTTGCCCGCGATCCTGAACGGCACGGTCGAGTTCTCGATCGGCTATTCGGAGCCATCCGCCGGAAGCGATCTGGCGTCCCTTCGGACAACCGCCGTACGCGACGGCGACGACTACATCATCAACGGACAGAAGATGTTCACCAGTGGTGCGGCATACGCCGATTACATCTGGCTAGCTGCCCGCACCGACCCAGGAGTGAAGAAGCACAAGGGCATCTCGATTTTCATCGTGCCGACATCCTCGCCCGGTTTCTCCTGGAAACCGTTGCACACCATGCCGGGCGTGTCCACCTTCTACACCTTCTACGACGACGTACGCGTGCCTGCCAGTTCGATCGTCGCCGGTGAGAACGAGGGCTGGAGGCTGATGACCACTCAGCTGAACTTCGAGCGCGCCGCACTGGGCAACATGGGTGCCCTCGAGCCGTTGTTCGAGAAGACGCTGCACTGGGCGAAGACGACTGATCTCGACGGCGGTCGCGTCATCGACCAACCGTGGGTCAAGCTGGCGCTGGCGCGGGTCGAGGCGCAAG
Organism: Mycobacterium sp.; assembly: GCA_021154745.1. Classification (GTDB taxonomy): domain Bacteria; phylum Actinomycetota; class Actinomycetes; order Mycobacteriales; family Mycobacteriaceae; genus Mycobacterium. Next base: position 4,796 of record JAJKIB010000538.1, on the reverse strand, counting down.
TAGCGGCATACAAGATCATGAACCTGCGGGTCAACGCGGCGATGACCAAAGGCACCCTGGGAATGGGCGAAGCCTCGGCGGTAAAGGTTTTCGGCACCGAGCTGACGCAGCAGGTCGCCCGCGAACTGCTCGAGGTGCTCGACCGCTGCGGCACCCGCAAGGGCGAGGACGCGCCGCTTCGCGGGGCCCTTGAGTCGGCGTACCGGATCGCAGTGATCAACACCTTCGGCGGCGGCGCCAACGAACTCCAGCGCGACATCATCGCGATGGCAGGACTTCTCATGCCGCGCGCACCCCGTGACCTTAGGGCTTCGGCAACACAGAATGGGGGTTCCCAGTGACAGACAAGAGCGAATTTCGGGAGAAACTCGACGCGCTCATCGGCCAGCCCACTGGCGGATCCGGAAAGCCAACCGTTGCACCGGACCCCGTGAATCAGCCGATGATTCGGCACTGGGCCCATGCACTCAGCGACATGAATCCCGTCTACCTCGATGCCGATTTCGCCGAGAAGTCGAGGTTCGGCGGCATAGTGTCGCCACCAGTCATGCTTCAGGCGTGGACGATGCCCGCCCCCAAGATCGAGGGGATCGCTGAACGCGGCGGTGTTCCGATCGAGATGGGTAAGAACCCGGCGGCCTTCATCGAAGAAGCCGGCTTCACCGGCATTGTGGCGACAAACTCGGAGTTCGAGATCGAACGCTATCCGCGCCTCGGCGACGTGATCTCGGTGACGCAGGTATTCGAGGACATCTCCGACGAGAAGAAGACCTCGCTGGGCACGGGTTACTTCATCACCTGGTTGTCGACCTACACGGACCAACATGGAGAAGTGCTTGGCCGTCAACGTTTCCGGGTCTTCCGATTCAAGGCAAATAGCTGATGGCGACGAGACTGGCGCCGACGTTGAGCCCAGACACCGAGTTCTTCTGGAACGGGCTGCGCGACCACAAGCTGTTGATCCAGCGGTGCACAGGGTGTCAGGCGTTGCGACAGCCGCCGCGGCCGATGTGCCCGGCGTGCAACTCACTCGACTGGGACACGGTCGAATCCTCTGGCCGCGGCACTGTGTACAGCTACGTGATGCCGCAGCATCCCCCCATGCCGTTCATGGAGTACCCGTACATCGTCGCGCTGATCGAACTCGACGAAGGCGTGCGGCTGGTGTCGAACCTGCGCGACATCGCGCCCGACGACGTCGAAGTCGGCATGCCGGTCGAGGTTTTCTACGAGATGTTCGACGCCATCGATGGCGACGACCTCGTACTGCACCAGTTCCGCCCGGGCCGTTAGACGAAGCGGAAAGGCAATGGACTTCACCTTCACCGAGGAACAAGAGACGATCGCCAAGGTTGCGCGTCAGCTGTTCGAACACCGCGCCACCCCCGAACACCTCACCGAGCTCGAAGCGGGTGACGTGCGCCACGACGCCGCGCTCTGGCGCGAGCTCGCGACCGCGGACCTCCTCGGAATTGCGTTGCCCGAGAACGTCGGTGGCAGTGGCCACGGTTTCCTCGAACTGGCGCTGCTTCTCGCAGAGGTAGGATGGAGCGTCGCGCCGGTGCCGGTTTACGCCACGCTTCTCCTTGGCGCCGATACCATCGCCCGCCATGGCGACCGGGACCAACAGCAGCGGTACCTGCCCGACGTCCTGAGCGGCGACCGGCTGCTCACCGCGGGATTGAGCGAACCCGGGCGCTCCGACCCGACCGCGCCCGCAACCACCGCGCGCCATGACGGCGACGGCTGGCGCGTCGACGGAAGCAAGGAGCTGGTTCCGGCGGCTCAGATCGCCCACACCATCGTCATCCCCGCCACTGTCGATGACGGTGACATCGGCCTTTTCCTGGTCGATCTGAACGCCGATGGCGTCGACGTTCGGCCCGCGACGACCACCAATGGTGAGCCGCACGCTGATGTCTTCCTCAACGGTGCAGCCGTTTCCGATGACGACCGACTTCTCGGCAACGGCACCGAGATGATTGAGACTCTCTACTCCCGTGCACTCGTCGGGCTGTGCGCGATCCAGCTCGGCGTGACCGAGCGTGCGCTGCGCATCGCAGCCACGTACACCACCGAACGTGAGCAGTTCGGCCGGCCGATCGGCAGCTTCCAGGCCGTGCAGCAGCGGATGGCCGATGCGTTCATCGACGTCGAGGCGATCCGGTGGACCATGTGGCAGGCCGCCTGGCTCCTCGGTGACGGCCGAAGTGCCCTGCGGGAGGCCAGCATCGCGAAGTTCTGGGCAGCCGAAGCGGGGGCGCGCGTCGCGGCGACGGCCCAACAGGTCCACGGAGGCATCGGCATCGACACCACCTATCCCCTGTTCCGTTACTTCTTATGGGCCAAACACAACGAGTTGACCCTCGGTCCGGCCTCAGCGCAGTTGGCGCGGCTCGGCGCCGCTTACTCAGAACGGTAAGGAGCGATGACCACTGTGAATTCGCGAACGTCTCGCGCCACGACCCTGGACTGGCGTGACATCAAGGTCGGTGATGAGGTCACACCACTCGAGATGCCGGTCACCGCAACCGTGATCATCGCGGGCGCGATCGCGTCACGTGACTTCATGCCGGTGCACAACGATCCCGAATTCGCGAGGAAGCAAGGGTCGCCCAACATATTCATGAACATCCTCACCACCAACGGGCTGTGCGTGCGCTTCCTCACCGACTGGGCCGGCCCCGAAACCATGGTGACGAAACTGGCGATCCGGTTGGGCGTGCCCGCGTTCCCCAACGATCCATTGCGGTTCACCGGCAGTGTCACCGGAAAGTCCGAGGGCGCCGACGGCGAGGGGCTCGTCGACATCGCGTTCAGGGGCACGAACAGCCTCGGTGACCACGTGTCGGGGACCGCGACCATCAGCCTGCTCGAAGACAGAATCGTCGCATGAGTTCGCTGGGCGGAAAGGCGGCCATCGCGGGTATCGGCCAGACGGAGTTCTCAAAGGAGTCTGGGCGAAGTGAGCTCCAACTCGCTTGCGAGGCAGTCAAAGCCGCGATCGACGATGCCGGTCTGCGACCTGCCGACATAGATGGCATGGTCACCTTCACCATGGATGCCAACGAGGAGATCGAGGTCGCCCGCAGCGTCGGCATCGGCGACCTCACGTTCTTCAGCCGCGTGCCCCACGGCGGCGGAGCGGCGGCAGGCACCGTGGTGCAGGCCGCGATGGCGGTGGCGACGGGCACGGCCAACGCGGTCGTGTGCTACCGCGCCTTCAACGAACGCTCCGGTTTCCGCTTCGGCGGGGCGACGGCGCGGTCGTCCGGTGACACGCCGCTGTGGCTTGCGCCGTACGCGCCGTTCGGCTTGCTGACACCGGCAGCATGGGTCGCACTGCATGCCCAGCGCTACATGTCCACGTACGGGGTCACGAACGAGGACTTCGGCCGGATCTCCGTCGTCGACCGTGCCCATGCGGCGCGCAACCCGGACGCGTGGTTCTACCAGCGCCCGATCACGCTGCAGGACCACCAGAACTCACGGTGGGTCATCGAGCCCGTCCTGCGGCTTCTCGATTGCTGCCAGGAAAGCGACGGCGGCGTTGCGATGGTCGTCACCAGCGCGGAGCGAGCACGAGACCTTCCCCGGCCGCCGGCGGTGATCACCGCGGCGGTGCAGGGCGCGGCGTACGACGGCGAGGTTATGACGAGCTATTACCGCAACGACATCACCGGTCTACCGGAGATGGGTGTAGTCGCCGAAAAGCTTTGGCGCGACTCCGGTCTCAAGCCCTCCGATATCCAGACCGCGTTCCTCTACGACCACTTCACACCGTTCGTGTTCGCACAGCTCGAAGAGCTCGGCTTCTGCGGTCGCGGTGAGGCGAAAGACTTCGCGACCGTGGAGAGGCTCTCGCTGGGCGGGTCGCTGCCGATCAACACGAACGGCGGCCTCCTCGGCGAGGCATACATCCACGGCATGAACGGCATCACCGAAGGTGTTCGCCAAGTGCGTGGAACCTCCTGCAATCAGGTCGAAGACGTTGAGCACGTGCTGGTCACCTCGGGAACAGGGGTGCCAACGAGTGCGCTCATCCTCGCCCCGGTGGACTGAGGTTGATGCCATGAGCACCGAAACGACTGTTACCGACACACGTGAGCTCATCGTCGAGTCCGCCTTCGACTGCTTCCGCAGGCAGGGTCTTAACAAGACGACAATCGTCGACATCGCACGGGCAGCTGACATTTCGCGGAGCACGGTCTACGAGTACTTCCGCGACAAGGCCGAGATCGTTGAGGCCTGCGCAGAGCATTCGTCGCAGCGGTTCTACCGCGAGATGGCCAGGGCGATGGGTCGAGGTGAGTCACTCGAGGAGAAGCTGGCTCTCGCGGCGGTCTTCGTGACGAGGGCGCGGAGGTTTGTCGAGCCCGAAATGTACTTCGATGCAGACGAAGTGAGTCTGCTGCTCACGAAGAACGCCGCGGTGCTGTTGAGCGAGTGCGGCGACTTCCTCGCGCCCTATCTGACGGCGGCGAAGCTGACGGGAGAAGTGCGTAAAGATCTTGACGTCGTAGCCGCCGGTGAGTGGTTCGCGCGAATGCTCTTCTCGTTGTTCAGCACACCGTCGTCGACGTTGAACATGGACGATGAGGCGATCGTCGCCGACTTTGTGCGCTCGCATGTGGTTCGAGGATTCACCAACAACCGTGCCGGCCGGTCACGATGAGCGTGCGGAGGCGCGGGTATCTGAGGTGGTGCTGACAACCGCCGCGGCAACACCATCCTTCCGCGGGCCGTCATATTTGTTGACACCAAAGTCGTGGATCGGGACTATATGGGGCTCATCT
>JAJKIB010000537.1 GCA_021154745.1 Mycobacterium sp. | reverse complement strand
GTGCCGGACAGCGGCAGCGAGCGGGACGAGTCGCCGATCCGGACGGTGTACGTGCCGGTGGCGAGGGTCCAGCCGTGCGCCGCGCTGTGCCAATAGGACGCGTCCTGCGCGGTGACGGCGAACTGCACCTGCTTTGTCTGGCCCGGCTGCAGGAAAACCTTCGCGAATCCCTTGAGCTGCTGCGGGGGCTCGCCGGTCGAGGCCGGATCGGTCAGGTACAGCTGCGCCACCTCGGCACCGGCGCGCGAACCGGTGTTGGTGACGTCTGCGGTGGCGATGATGCGGGCGTGCTCGGCGAGCGTGGATGCCGACAGGTGCAGGTTGGCGAAGCGGAACGTGGTGTACGACAGCCCGTACCCGAAGGGGAACAGCGGCGTCAGGTTCTGGCTGTGGTACCAGCGGTAGCCGACCTCGAGCCCCTCGCTGTAATGCACCTGCCCGTCAACGCCGGTCCATTGCGCGGGGGTGGAGGCCGGCACCTGGTCCAGCGCGCGCGGGAACGTGACAGGCAGCTTGCCGGACGGGTTCACGTCGCCGAACAGCAGCGCGGCGATCGCGTCGCCGGACTGCTGCCCCGGGTACCAGGCCTCGTACACCGCCTTGACCTTGTCCAGCCACGGCATCGTAACCGCCGAACCGGTGTTCAGCACGACGACCGTATTCGGGTTGGCGTCGGCGACCGCGTCGATCAACTGGTTCTGGTCGCCGGGCAGGTCGATGTTGTCCAGGTCGCTGCCCTCGGACTCGAAGTCGTTGGCGTACACGATCGCGACGTCCGACCTCGCGGCCAGGTCGGCGGCCTGGCCGATCAGGTCGTTGCCGGGCTTAACCCAGCCGAGGTTGACCGTCGCGGCTCCGCCGGCCTGGTAGTAGTCGACCTCGATCTGCACCGGCATCCCCGCCGTCAGGTTGACCTGCCCGGTCTCGGTGTTGGCCGCCTGGTCACGCCAGTTGTCGATCACCTGCTCACCGTTGATGAACAGCCGACTGCCGTCGTCGCTGGTGAGCCCGAAGGTGTAGGTGCCGGTCGTCGGCGGGATGAGCGTGCCCGTCCACTTCACCGACCAGTTCGTCGCCGGGACGCCGGGTGCGGGCGAGCCGTTCCACGTGTAGTGCACGTTCGGGTCGACCTGGGTGACGACTGGTGGGCCGGACAGCGAGGTGTTCGGGTAGTACTGGCCCTGCAGCCCGTGGCCGGTGCCCGACGGCGGCGTGAAGAAGCTGGTGTCGATCGCCGGGTAGCCGTTGCTGCCGAGGTTGCCCTGCGCGTATTCGACGTCGACGCCGGAGTCGGCGCGTGCCTTGATGCCGTTCAGCGGAGTGACGGTTCCGGTGCCGTCGACCACCGCGCTGCCGCCGCCGTGGCTCATCGTGTCGGGCCCCGCGCCGTCGCCGATCACCGCGATCGAGTGCGTGCTGCTGCCCAGCGGCAAAAGGTGACCGTTGTTCTTCAGCAGCACCGCGCCCTGTTCGGCCGCATCGCGGGCGGTCGCGATGTGCTGCGGCGTCGCGGCGTACGCGTTCGGCGTGTCCGGGGACGGGTGATCGAACAGCCCGAAGCGGAACTGCTCGCGCAGGATCCGGCTGACCATGTCGTCAAGCCGGCCCTGCGGCACCCGGCCGTCCTGCACGGCCTGCTCGAGCGCGGCGCCGAAGAAGGAGTCGTCGGGCATCTGCAGGTCCATGCCCGCGTTCGCCGAGGCGACCGTGCTGTGCGTCGCGCCCCAGTCGGAGGTGATGAAGCCGTCGAAGCCGAATTCCTGCTTCAGGATCTCGTTGAGGTAGGCGTTCTCGCACGCGTAGGTGCCGTTGATCGTCGAGTAGGAGCACATCGCCGAGGACGGGTGCGACTCGGCGACGATCCGGCCGAACGCGGCGGTGTAGATCTCGTGCACAGTGCGGTCGTCGATGATCACGTCGTCGGCGGGCGTGTTGCGGTTGGTCTCCTGGTTGTACACGGCCCAGTGCTTCACCTGCGCCATCACGCCCTGCGACTGGATGCCGTTGATGTCGGCAGCGCCGATCTCGCCGGTGAGGTACGGGTCCTCGCTGTAGGACTCGAAGGCGCGGCCCCAGCGCGGGTCGCGCACGATGTTCACCGTCGGGCCCAGGTCGACGTCGACGCCCTTCGTCTTGTCCTCCGCGCCGATCACACCGCCGTACGAGCGGGCGAGCGAGGTGTCGAAGGAGGCCGCGAGGTCGGCTGCAGACGGGAGCTGCGTGGTGTTGCTCATCCGCACGCCGACCGGCCCGTCCTGCAACTTGAGCGCCGGGATGCAAAGCCGGGCATCGCCCGGGATGTAGCCGGTATAGGCCGAGCCAGCCGCACCGTGCACCATCGCGATCTTCTCGTCCAGGGTCATCTGGGAAACCACGGCGGCGACCCGGGACTCGATCGGGGCGGTGGAGCCGACCCACGGACAGCTGAGGTCGCTTGCCCCGGCCAGCGGGGCAGCTGCCGTGCCGGCCACGGCTGCGGCGAGGCCGGCGGCGAGCGCCGCGACAACGAGGAAGGCGAGACGAGAGCGCAGACGGTTTGCGACCACGGTCCACTCCTGTGCCGTGCGTCACCGCGAATGAGGGCGCATGCGGCTTTTGCAACGTATGCCCGGTTGATTCCGGCGTCAAGAGTCGGGGGGCGTGGCCACTCCTCCACGGCCGAAGGGCGAAATCCCTCTGGTTCCGGCGAGAGCAGCTCGGACAATCCCCGCACGGCGCGACCCACCAGCGATCCGGTGCTGGCCGCCGCCGCGCGGGCCGGGATGACGACGCGGGCCGAGCTGAGCCGGGTAACCGGAACGGCCTGTCCCGCGACACGCTCCGCAGCCGCTCTGCGCAGCGTGCGCTGCGGATGGGTGCCCGATCCGGTCGGCCCCCGCGACCGTAACGAGGACGACGGTCTCGGCCCGGTTGATCGTGCGCCGGGTCCCCGAGGCCAACTCCGACCACGTCAGCGTCGACACGCAAGGCGAGCGGTTTCCGCCGGCGGGCAGCTTCGCCGCGAACTTCGCCCGGCTCGTGCTCGCCGCGATCCCGCTCAACCTCACTCCGCCGCCAGCGCCCTCGCCTCGAGCTTCCACGCCAAAGCCGCCACCGCGATCGTGAGCCGACAGCTGATCAACGTCGCAGCCCGCGTCACCCGATCCGCGCGGCGATAGACCCTGCGCCTGCCCCGCCGCCTGGCCGCAGGCCGATGCCTGGCAGCGACTGCTCACCGCCGCCACCGGACCACCAGCCCGAACCTGAACCCGTCCAACGCCGCCAGGACAGACCGAGACCCAGTGGAAACCGCCGAGCAGATCGGCTATCCGGCCACGCCCTCAGAACCCCGGCCCAGGATGAAGATCATCCAATTGGGCTCACCAGACTGCGCGGTGCATCCGGGCTTAGTACCTCAGGAACGCGCGCGCACAAGCCTCGGACGGCGTGATTGTCGTCGTCGCGCTGTAGACGCGAGGCACCGCCACAACGACGGTGAGTGTCGCCGCGACGGTCCAGAGCCGGACCGGTCGCCGCCACGGTCGGTCCGGGCGTGCCGCGTCGAGGCCACCAACGCGATCACGAATCCCGCCGTGAGCGACCGGACACCCTCCGCGGAACAAGCGTCGCACACGTCCGCGCCGCCGACAGACGCAGCGCACTGGACTGCGGCGAGATAGTGCGCTTCCTGGGTACGTGCGGCGGGTGTCGATCTGGCTCACTTGTAGTGGAATCGGGCTTGCAGGACGACCAGGTCGTCGCCGTCGACCAGGTAGACCAGTCGGTGTTCTTCGCTGATCCGGCGTGACCAGGCGCCGGCCAGCAGGTGGCGCAGCGGTTCGGGTTTGCCGATGCCGTCAGTGGGGTCGCGCAGCGCGTCGTCGATCAGCCGGTTGATCCGTTTCAGGGTGGTCCGGTCGGCGCCGAGCCAGTAGGTGTAGTCCTGCCAGCCGTGCGGAGTGAAGACCAGCCTCACTGGCTCAGCTCGTGGGGTTCACGCTGCCCGGAGTGCGCCTGCTGCAGGCTTTCCAGCAGGCGCTTGGCGTTCGCGGGCACCCGCAGCAGATGGGCGGTTTCCTCGAGCGCGTCGTAGTCGGCTCGAGACAGTAGCACGGCGTCGCCGCGCCGAGAGGTGATCTCGATCGGGGTGCGGTCATCGTTGACCTGTTCGATGAGCGGGAACAGGTTCTTGCGGGCTTCGCTTGCGGTGATCGCCATGGCTGTTCTCCCGATTGGTATGGTACAAGATACTGTACGATACATCGAGGTTGACCAGCCCTCGGAACGTCGACATCCGGTGGTTCCCGTCGGCGGCGTGGTCGTGCGGTTTGTGCAACCATCCGGCCATGCCACCGCGTCCACCAGACATGATGACGCTCGGGGCGGTGTCACTAGGAGCCGCCGTGGTGCCGTCCGCGTGCTCGTCCGCCGGCGGCCGCGGCGCGGCTAGGGACGTCGGTTCCTGGGTAGCGCCATTCCTGCGGAGCGACAGTGAACGGCGACCACCATCGCCTGCTAAGCCGAGCACGCTCGGGCAAGTGCTGCCGGGTCAGCAGGTGACCGTCTTCGGCTGGTGGTACTACGCCGGGCCATGCAACGACGTCTTCGCAACGGGCGGTGGTCCGGCTCCCGCGCAGCCGGACGGCTCGGTACCTCTGCGGCTCACAACCAGCGACGACGCCACTCGGGTTGTTGCCGCGCCGAGGCCGAGCGGCGAAGAGGCGACCTTCGCTGCGACGTTTGTCGTGCCGAACGACGCGGCAGTCGGGCCGGCCCGCATATCCGACGATCAAGGCCACGTAGTCACGTTGATCATCGGTCAGCGGTAGTACGGATAGCGGCCCCCATCTAGGCCTGCGCCGAGCGGTCAACGCGACGCTACTCGGCACGACCGCGCATGACCGGCGGCGTGAGCGTGCTGTCGTGGCGCGCCCGGCGATGTACGGTCATCGCGATTCGGTGGCTGTTCGGCCGGCGACGGCAAGCAGAGCAACGACCTGTCCTACAAGGTCGTATCTTCGGCCGGCGTCTTCGACTACAAGCCGACCATCAGCGTGTCCTCGTCCTGGGTGGACCTGCTGACCACCTACCACGGAAATTGACGGCGACCCGCTTGATGTCCTCGGCAAGGCAGCGGGGATCGGGATAGACCCAGACCAGCGTGACCCGATTCGGGTGGGACCGGGCGATCAGCGGCGGGCGATCAGCAGCGGACGGTGACCGCATGCGATGACGCCTTGTGCCGGAATCCCGCCGTCTGCTTCGAGCGCACGGGCGAAAGGACGGGTCCGGTGCGAAATTCGCGACCCGGCCTAGCGCGCCGAGCGACTCCTCGACGACATGGTCGGCGACTTGGCACGAGACCTGCTGCGGAAGGGATGTTCATCCCCGCACCTTCAGCGGGCGCCGGACGGCGCACGCACGTACCGGCGCAGGCTTCATCGACGGACACAAAGGGGAGCCGTGAGAGTGCGATAAGGCGGCGACCACCTCATCGAGAGCAGCACGGAGGCCACTCGTTCAGCGGTTTGCCTATCTCCCATTCATGGCCGTCCGGGTCGAGTACTCGCCCCACAAGCCAGCCGTGCTCTTGGGCGACGGGGGACTTCTCGACTGCGCCGGCGGCGACCGCACCTGCTTGCACCGCTGCAGGATCGTCGACGACCAGGAGCAGCCGTCCGGTCGAGCCACCCAGCGCGTGGGCACGAGACGCTCCTGGCTCGGGCCGGCGGTCGCGATCCAGAAGACCGCATCGCCTATGGCAAGTTGGGCGACGATGTCCTCCCCGGCGCCCACGATGTGCACCGTGCGTGCGCCGAACGCGTTGGCGTAGAAGCTGACCGCCGATGACCCGGCATTGACCCACAGCTGAGGCTGTATTGCCGTCACCACCCAAGAAGTCTCCACCCGCCAAGCTCCCGCACGAAACGCGACGCCACTGCACGAATCCGCGGCGCGACCGTGCGGGTCAGCAGCTACCAGTTCTATGGCCGCTGCTGACCCCACCCCCATGTCGACTCGGCCACAAAGTCAGAGAACTCGTCGATCAAGCTCTCGAGCAGTTCGCCCTCGTCGTAGTCCCCTACGCCTACAGACCAGATCTTGCTCTGGTGATGCTCACCAACGCACACCAGATGCACGTTGAGCTCGGTCGGCTTGCTCTCGGTGCCGTCCGACAACCTGACCGGCGCTTCCCAGGCAACGTGAACCGAATCCACCTCGCCGGGCTTGAAGACCGCAGCCAATGCCGGAACGATGGCGTCACCGAGCACCCGCACGATGTCGAAGGTGTCTCTGCCGGGCATGGCTGATGTCTACCAGTGATCTTCGACGGGCCCAAAACCAACCGCGAACCGCGCGTCATGGGTCAGACCGCACATGTCGGCGGCTTGAGCGGACGTTGCGGCGGCGCGTACGCCGCGCCCTAGGTTTGCGTGTGCTCAGCGGCGGTTGGTACTTCTCCGCTTCAGGCTGATCATGAGGACTGCTAGCCCGACAAGGAGCGCTGTGAATACTGCCGATTCGGCGCCCT
>JAJKIB010000536.1 GCA_021154745.1 Mycobacterium sp. | reverse complement strand
GACGGCCGTTGCTTCGCCGCAACCGGCTCACCGGCGGACTCCGATGCTCCGCCAAGGGGATGCTCGGCGAGACCTTCCTCATGTGAACTTCGCTCCTCATGTGAACTTCGCTGAGGTATGACTGTCGCGACGGCGATCGCCGCATCTGAGGTGTGGACCAGTCGGCCGAAAGGGTGGTCGTGCAAAACGCGGCAGACTTGAAATATCGAGGCGTGAACCGTGTGCATCACGGGCGCCCGAACCCGAAGAAAGTAGTGCACCGCGGGGAGCATCATGTCGACCATTTACACCGTCGGTCATTCCACCCGCACGGTCGAGGAGTTCATCGGGCTGCTGAAGTGCTTCGGCATCGACCTCGTGGCCGACATCCGGACGGTGCCCAAATCCCGGCACAATCCACAGTTCCACATCGACCGATTCCCAGGATCGTTGGCCTCGGCTGGAATCGACTACCGGCATCTGCCCGGGCTGGGCGGATTACGCCGGCCAGCCAAAGAGTCAATCAACACCGGATGGCGAAACGCGTCCTTCCGCGGTTACGCCGACTACATGAGTACTCCGCCTTTCCAGGACGCGCTCGCCGAGCTCATTGCCCTTGCTGCACAACGCATTACCGTCATCATGTGCGCCGAAGCCGTCTTTTGGCGGTGTCATCGCGCTCTTGTCGCCGACGCTCTGCTTGTTCGCGGCGTCGATGTTCAGCACATCATCGGTGCTGGAAAGCTGACGCCTGCAACGATGACCAGCTTCGCGAAGGCCGACGGATCACAGATCACCTATCCCTCAATGTGATCGGCCGCGCGCCGTGGGTGATCATCATGTTGGTACGCGCAGGCAGGTGCCCACGGCGGTGACGGCGGCGCCGTCCAACCCGGCCACCTGCGCGCTGCCCCTTGAGTCGGTACGGTTGTCCGAGCACATGCGTCATCAATATAGAGGAGTATCTCCCTCTATATTGTGGATTGCGGGTAGAGTGGGTCGCTGAGGCCAGCGCTGCGGGCGCGACGAGCACCGCCACGGTCCGGCAGCGCAGAATGGAGATGCGCCATGACCGATTCGCTGTATCAGCCGGCAACACCGCAGATGTCGGCTCGTCGAAAAGCTTTGGCGCCCAACATCCACGACGCCTTCGACGGGTTTTCCCGCGCGGTGTTCGCCGAGGGCGCGCTGCCCGAGAAGACAAAACAACTCATCGCCGTCGCAGTGGCACACGTGACCCAGTGTCCGTACTGCATCACCGGCCACACCAAGCTGGCGCGGCGCAAAGGCGCGAGCCCCGAAGAGCTCATGGAGGCCATCTGGGTCGCCGCGGAGATGCGCGCCGGCGGCGCGTTTACCCACGTTGCGTTGGCCATTCACGCCATGGATCAGCTCGACGCCCACACGCACACCCCGGATGCGGATGGAGCGCCGTCATGAGCCTCAACAGTTTCGGTGCCCGCGATCGGCTTGTGGTCGACGGCGACAGCTACGACATCTTTCGCCTGGATCGGGTGGCGACCGCGCATCGATTGCCCTACAGCCTGCGGGTACTGCTGGAGAATGTGGTCCGCAACGAGGACGGCCGGCTGGTTACCGGCGAGCAGGTTTCGGCGTTGGCCGCGTGGAATCCCCTGCAGCAGAGCGGAACCGAGATCCAGTTCACCCCCGCGAGGGTATTGATGCAGGACTTCACCGGCGTCCCGTGCGTGGTCGACCTGGTCGCGATGCGTGATGCGATGACCGCGCTGGGCGGCGACGCGGCGAGAATCAACCCGCTGATCCCCACCGAACTGGTGATCGATCACTCGGTGATCGCCGACATGTTCGCCCGCCCCGACGCGTTCGGCGTCAACGCCGGCTTGGAGTTCGCCCGCAACCGGGAGCGCTACCAGCTGCTGCGGTGGGCGCAGCAGGCGTTCGACGATTTCCTGGTTGTCCCGCCCGACACCGGAATCTGTCATCAGGTCAACCTCGAGTATCTGGCCCGGGTGGTGTTCACCCGGGCCAGCCCCCACGGCCAACAGGCCTATCCGGACACCCTGGTGGGCACCGACTCCCACACCCCGATGGTCAACGGGCTCGGTGTGCTCGGGTGGGGGGTCGGCGGCATCGAGGCCGAGGCCGCCATGCTCGGGCAGCCGATGAGCATGCTGATCCCGCAGGTGCTCGGTCTCAAGCTGACCGGAGAGCTGCGCGAGGGCACGACCGCAACCGACCTGGTGCTCACCGTCGCCGAACTGCTACGCCAGACCGGGGTGGTGGGCAAATTCGTCGACTTCTACGGCCTCGGCGTGGCCAACGTGCCGCTGGCGAACCGGGCGACCCTGGGCAACATGAGCCCCGAATACGGGTCGACGTGTGCGATCTTCCCGATCGATGCCGAGACACTGACCTATCTGCGGCTGACCGGACGCCCCGAACCCCAGATACGGCTGGTCGAGGCATACGCCAAAGAACAGGGTTTGTGGCATGACCCCGATGACGAACCGGTCTACAGCCAAACCGTCGAACTGAACCTGGCCGATGTGCAACCGTCGATCGCCGGGCCGAAACGACCCCAGGACCGCATCCCGCTGTCGATGGCCGCCCATGCGGTCGGTTCACTGCTCACCGATGGCCCTCGGTCGGTCGTGCAGACCGCCGGGCTCGATGAGGCGCTGAGCGAATCATTCCCAGCCAGCGACCCGGTCGCCATCGATCACGACCGCGACGACGACGTCCCGTTCGCGCCGTGCGGTTGCGGCCAGTCCCACGAGTTGGCGTCGGACCCGGTGCCGGTGACCCTCGAAGACGGCACCCCCGCGGCCATCGGTCACGGGCACGTGGTGATCGCGGCGATCACCTCGTGCACCAACACCTCCAACCCGTCGGTCATGATCGGCGCGGGCATGCTGGCCAAGAAGGCCGTCGAGCGCGGCCTGTCCCGAAAACCCTGGGTGAAAACGACACTCGCGCCGGGCTCGCGTGTCGTGACCGACTACTACGACCGGGCCGGCCTGACGCCGTACCTCGAGCGGCTCGGGTTCTATCTGGTCGGCTACGGCTGCACCACCTGTATCGGCAATTCCGGACCGCTGATCCCGCAGGTCAGCGCTGCCGTGACCGAACACGACCTGACCGTGTGCTCGGTCCTGTCGGGAAACCGCAACTTCGAGGGCCGCATCCATCCCGAGTGCAAAATGAACTTCCTGACCTCCCCGCCGCTGGTGATCGCCTACGCGCTGACCGGCACCATGCTTGCCGACCTGCTCAACGATCCCCTCGGCACCGACCCTTCCGGGGAACCGGTATATCTGCGCGACATCTGGCCCAGCACCCAGGAGGTCAAGGAGGTGATCGACGAGTGCGTGCAAGCCGAAATGTTCACCCGCGGCTACGCCGACGTGCTTGTCGGCGACGATGATTGGCGGGGCCTCGACGTCGCTACCGGGCAGATCTTCGACTGGGACGACGCCTCCACCTACGTCCGCCGCCCCCCGTACTTCGACGAAATGAGCCCGGAACCGAAGCCGGTCGGCGACATCACCGGCGCGAGAGTGCTTGCCGTGCTGGGTGATTCGGTGACCACAGACCATATTTCACCAGCCGGTGCCATCAAGACCGACGGCCCCGCCGGTGACTACCTGCGCGGTCACGGGGTCACGCGGGGCGAATTCAACTCCTACGGTTCGCGCCGCGGCAACCACGACGTGATGATTCGGGGCACGTTCGCCAATATCCGGCTTCGCAACCTGCTGGCTCCGGGCACCGAGGGCGGGGTCACCCGGCATCTGCCCGACGGCGAGCCGATGAGCATCGTCGACGCGTCCACCGCCTATGCCGCCGACGGGGTGCAACTGATCATCCTGGCCGGCGCGGAGTACGGCTCGGGATCCTCGCGGGACTGGGCGGCCAAAGGCACCCTGCTACTCGGGGTGCGCGCGGTCCTGGCCACCTCCTTCGAGCGGATTCACCGCTCGAACCTGATCGGCATGGGAGTGCTGCCCCTGCAGTTCCCGGCCGGCACCTCAAGGGAAACCCTCGGCCTGACGGGTGAGGAGGTGTATTCGATCACCGGACTCACCGGCGCCGACCCCGCCGCACCATTCCCGGGCGAGGTCTCCGTCCGCGCCGAACGCGATGGCCAGAACACCGAATTCGTCGCCACCGTGCGCATCGACACCCCCGCCGAGGCCGCCTACTACCGGCACGGGGGCATCCTGCACTACGTCCTGCGGCAACTTCTCGCAAGCACCGACTGAGGCCACTGGCTGCTACCGAACGCGGTGGCTTGCCCACTGACGGATGGGCGAGCGTGGACCCACATCAATGCAGCATTGCGGCAAGTACGGTGGCCTCGCTGATGTCAACGGCCTTGCTCGACGTAAGCAGTGTCAGTGGTCTGGCTCTTGCTAGTTCGCGTAGGTGCGCCAAGGCTTCGGCCCGCGCAGGCTCGGTCAACTCCTCCTGATAGCGACGAGTGAACTCCTCGAACCGCTCCGGAGCGTGGTGATACCACTTGCGCAGCTCATTGGACGGCGCGATCTGCTTGCACCACTCGTCCAAATCCGCTGTTTCCTTGGTCATCCCGCGCGGCCAGATCCGATCCACCAGCACCCGGGTGCCGTCGCCGCGAACTCGATGGTCATACACACGGCGCACCTGCACCGCGCGGGTGTTTCCCATGGTTTGCCTCCCGCCGCAGACAAGGCAGCTCGCCTCTTCCATGGACATCTGAATCCACGGACTTCTGCTAATATAGAGGAAGTATATCCGTTAAACATGTGGAAGGTAAGGGTGCGAGGTGGACGAGGAAACCGACACTGCGGCCGGTCCGCGTCGGCGACGAGATCGCCTGCCGCGCAACCGGCAACGTGAACGAGTGCTTCGAATGGTGCGTGAGCATGGCGGCGCGATTGATGCGGTCGAGCTCGCTTCGCGCATGAAGTTGCACGTCACCACCGTGCGTTTCCACCTAGACGCGTTGTGCGACGAGGGAGCGATCGAGCGCACCCGGATGACCCGGGACGGCGTGGGTCGCCCACGCACCGGATACCGTGCCGTCGAAGAGCGCCTGGACTATCGGATACTCGCCGAGATTCTCGCAATGGAGCTCGGCGAGACAGCGGAAACACGCGCTCGGCGTGCCCAGCGCGCCGGAGTGCAGTGGGCCGGACGGATCGCAGCTGCCCAGCCCGGAGCCGTTGCGGGCCAGGATGACACGGACGCGGCGCAGATGGGAGACGCGCTGGATCGAGGAGCGGCCCTTGCCACTGAGGTGTTCGACCGGATGGGGTTTGACGCCGAACTGGCCGCTGGATCAGAACCATCGGCATCGCTGTCGGCCGACAGTGAGCAGGTGCTCGGGCGGGAGCGGGTCATCCGCTTACACGCCTGCCCGGTACGGGATTTGGCCCGAGCCCACCCCGAGGTGGGCTGCGGCCTGCACCTGGGGTTGCTACAGGGCCTGGTCGACAGCGCTGCAGCGACCGGTGAACATGCAGGCCGCGAAGACGCGGCCGTGTCGGCCAGGCTCGAGCCGTTCGTCGAACCCGAACTGTGTATCGCCAGATTGGCTGCTCGCGGGGATCCACCCGTGACTGAGGTCCGGCCACGGCGCAAGCGCCGTGGGTAGGTCTGGCCGGCCGCATCGACGTCGGCGCGTTGCAGCGATGTGATTGGCCGCCAGGGCCATGTCGACGGACGGCGGCGGGAAAGTTTTGCAGGAGGCCAATGATGTCCATGCTCGAACCTGCCATCGCCGCCGCAGCCAACGCCGTCGGCGCCGACCCGCAGGATCTGCAGCGCCTCGCGAAGGGGGCGAGGCTGCGCGAATGGCAGCCGGGGGAGTGGCTGTTTCACGAATCGACGCCCTATGAGTGGACAGGCATCATTGAGCAGGGCGAAGTCGAGATCGTTGGCGGCGCGCGCAGCGACGAACACATCCTCTACACCCTCGGCAAGGGCTCGATGGTGTCCGAAGGCGCGATCCTGGGCCACACCGCCCACTTCGCCGCCGGGCGCACACACAGCGGCGCACGCCTATGGGTGATCACCAGCGAGACAATCGGTCACGCCCGCCAAGAGAACCCGCAGGCCTATGACCGCGTCGTCGCACGCGTGAGCCAGCGCCCCGCCGACCGCGTCCGGCTGCTGTCGGATACAGCGTTCGGTGTGAGTGCTTCGCGCCCGCTGCTGGCGACGCGCACAGAACGCGACCAGCTCGGCGACCGCGAAGTTCCCGGCCGCGCGTACTACGGCGTACAAACGCTGCGCGCCGCGGAGAACTTCGCAATCTCTGGAGTGGCGCTACGCGACTTCTCGCGTTTCATCGACGGATTCGCGTACGTCAAAAAGGCCGCGGCACTGGCCAACACCGAGCTCGGAGTGCTGCGCGAGGACAAGCGCGACGCGATCGTGCAGGCCTGCGACGAACTCACCGCCGGGCACCTCCACGACCAGTTCGTCGTCGACATGATCCAGGGCGGCGCGGGCACCTCAACCAACATGAACGTCAACGAGGTGATCGCCAACCGCGCGCTGGAGATCCTCGGGCACGGACGCGGGCAGTACGCGTTCCTGCACCCCAACGACGACGTCAACTGCTCGCAGTCGACCAACGACGCCTACCCAACAGCCCTGAAGCTTGGTGTCTTCCTCGCCAGCCGTGACACGCTCGCGGCGATGGCGCAGCTGCAGGCGGGGCTGCGCGCCAAGGGCGAGCAGTTCGGGCACGTCATCAAGATGGGCCGAACGCAGCTGCAAGATGCCGGGCCGATGACGCTCGGCCAGGAGTTCACGGCCTACGCGACGATGGTCTGTCAGGCACGCGCCCGCATCGACGATGCCGCACAGCAATTGCTCGACGTCTCACTGGGTGCGACGGCGATCGGCACCGGGATAACGACCCCGCCTGGCTATGCGCCGCTGGTCACCAAGCGCCTCGCCGAGTGCAGCGGGGTGCCGGTGCGACTGGCATCCGACCTTGTCGAAGCGACCCAAGACTCGGGCGCATTCGTCGAGTTCTCCGGCGCGCTCAAGCGCGCCGCGGTCGTGATCTCGAAGATCTGCAACGACCTACGGCTGTTGTCGTCCGGGCCGCGGGCTGGTCTCAACGAGATCAACCTGCCGCCGACGCAGCCGGGCAGCTCGATTATGCCCGGCAAGGTCAATCCGGTCATCCCCGAAGTCGTCAACCAGGTGTGCTTCCAGCTCATCGGCTACGACGCGACAATCTCGATCGCGGCCGAAGCAAGCCAGCTCGAACTCAACATGGCCGAGCCGATCATCGCCTACGACCTGCTGCACGGCCTACTGATCCTCAAGAACGCGTGCCTCGCACTCGAAAGTCGTTGCGTGAGCGGGATAACCGCCAACGAAGACGTCTGTCGGAGCTATGTCGAACGCTCAATCGGCGTCGTCACCGCACTCGTGCCGACGATCGGTTACGAAGGAGGCGTCGCAATCGCGCAGGAGGCACTGGCCAGCGGACGCAGTGTCTTCGAACTCGTACGCGAAAAGGGCTGGCTCGACGACGACGAGCTCGCACGCCTGCTCGCGCCCGAGGCGATGACCGACCCGCGCAGGCCGAGCGAATGCGTGGTGATCTCTGACGGGCCTTCACCGCAGCGTCACGTCGAACCAGCCGTTGTGCTCCGGGCCGTCGCAGAGTAAACCGGCGACCCGAACGGCTGCCGGGTCAACGACTCCTATGCCGCGAAGACCCCGGTGCGCAGGCGTCGCCGAAGGGAACGCAGTCTTCCCCCGAGTCGAGAGGCGATCACCTCTCGCGGGAGCTGGCGCGGACTGGGATAGGCGACGAGGACCCTGCCGCCATCCGGGTCGCATCCCTCGACAAAAGTCACCCCATTCTCGGTGTACGCGAAGGTCGCCACATCGTAGGCGAGCAGACGCTGCGATATCCGCTCCAATTCAGCCTGGCTGTCGGTGGCCCACATCAGGTACTGGACACCGGTGGCGCCGACACGTGGCCGCCGAGACGGTCCCTTCGAGTGCATATAGATCTGAAAGCCGCCCGGCGTCAACAGCAGTGCCGTGTCCTGCTCGTGCAGGGCGACCCGGCAAGCGAACACATCGCAGTAGAAGTTGACCGATCGGGCCAAGTCGGAGACCGTCATCAACGACGACGCCACCTTGGCGGCACCCCCAATATCCGGCACTGGTTGAGCCTGACGGTCCGTTTCCGCCACCATCACGACCTCCGGTTTAGATGATTGCATTCCTCTATAATACGCCTGGCGTGGTTCGGATAGAAGGCCTCACCGAAAACGAGGGGACCGCTGCCGCCGGCCTGGACGATCGCAACATCCCGGCGAGCCACGTCGTCTGAACGCTCGCAGCGCCTGCAAGCGGGTCAGTCAGAGTGACTGTCGGACAAGGACATCTAGTTCCTCCGAGTCGTTGCCCGTCAGCCGGTGATGCATCGCGCGGGCGATTCTGGCCGCTTGGATTTTCGCGTGCTCGGCGACCGGGCCCTGATACATCTGGTCGACGGTGCTGTCCCAGAGTTGAAGCCAGCGCAGGAAGTGACCGGCGGTCAGCGCATGCCGGTCATGGACGGGCTGATGAGCGCGCACCGCGCTGCCCCCATAAAGCCCGGCGCGGAACAGGACGGTCTGCCAGAAGTCGCACATGACGGGAAGGTGCGATTCCAGGCCGTTCAACCGGATTTCCGCGAACGGCTCTGCAAGGGTGTCGTCGACGAGGACCTGGCCGTAGAAGCGGCGCAGCAGGGCTTCCACGTCGACGCGATTGGACAGATCCATCCGCGCCGGCTGCGCCGCTAGGGCCTCCATGTGACGACCATCTCGCTCCCTACTTCGCACATATTTAAATGATAGACTTCCTCTATATTAGAAAGCTTCTCGACGGAGAGAGGTAGGTGGGCAGTGACCGTCGGTGATGTCTACGACCTGGCCCCTGAATTGCTGGCGAAGACGGAGTCCGGGTGCTCGGACACTGAGTTGGCGCTGCGGTATCAGATCGCGATCTCAATGTTGACCACGAAGGTCCGCACCCTCAAGCAGGAGTTCATCCGCCGTGATAGGTACTGCCCCATCGAGGCGGTCGCGTCACGGATCAAATCCCACGAAAGCATCGTGGCCAAGGCGCAGCGGCTGTGCTGCCCGCTCACCGCGGACGAAATCCGCGCCAACATCCTGGATATTGCCGGAGTACGAATCACCTGTGATTGCGTATCGGACACATACCGGATCCAAGCCCGCCTCAGCGACCTACCGGACGTCACTGTGATCGAGGTCGAAGACTACATCGCCAAGCCGAAACTGAACGGCTACAAGAGCTTGCACATGATCGTCGAAATCCCCGTCCGCTTGAGCAACCGGGTCCAGCAGGTGCCCGTCGAGGTGCAAATCAGGACCATCGCCCAGGATCTCTGGGCCAACTGTGAGCAGACAATCTCCTACAAGTACCCGCGCGCGATACCGGACCGACTGCTCGACACGTTGACTCAAGCCGCCGATGCCACCTACCGACTCGACATGAAGATGGAGCGGCTGCACAACGAGGTTGCCAGGGTCCGGGCACTGTCGGAT